>JBLNGJ010000117.1:0-3618 GCA_050264675.1 Micromonosporaceae bacterium | reverse complement strand
GAGTCCGACGAAGACGAGGAGCCGGGCCCGGGTGAGCTGGCGGCGCAGCAGGCGCATGCGCCAGCGAAAGAGCGGACCGCGAGAGCGGCTGCGTCGGACCGTGGGCACGGCGTGACCTCCGGGTCAGGCTGCCTGGCGCCATCGGCGGCACAAACGGGGCCCGCCGCTGGCCGAAGCGTCGGGCCCCGCTCTGTGTCGCGCCGGCAACGCGGAGCGGGGGCGGGCCGGCGGGCCACGAAGGGACCGTGGCTGACGCTAGTCGCCACGACGGGCAGGACAAGGGCGCCGGCGGCGACTTAACCGAGACCTAAGCCAGAATTGTGCCGGCCAAAATCCGGCTGGTCGCGTTACTGACTGCGCCGTCGCCGGCGACGTTCGCCGGGCTCCCGGGAGAGCCGGCCGACGAAGCCCAGCCGGTGGCGGTTGGCGGCCGGAGCCTCCGCGTCGGCGAGGAGCACCACCACGCTGGCGCCGCCGAGGTCGGCCCGGTCCACGTCGACCGAACCGTGGCCGGCCACCGCGACCTGGCGCACGATGTCCAGGCCCAGACCGGTGGAACCGCGCGCGCTCACGCCCCGGCGCAAGGCGTGGTCCGGGTCGGCGATGCCGGGGCCGGCGTCGTCGACGCGTACGGCCACGTATCCGTCCCGCCGGGCCACCGAGACTTCGAACGGCGTGCCCTGGGGGGTGTAGCGGAAGACATTGCCCAGCAACGCATCCAGCGCGGCCGCGAGGTCGGCCCGGGAAAGCGGCACCGGGGCGCGCCGATCGGTGCCGAGCACCTGGTAGGGCCGGCTCTGATCGTCGGCGACCGCCGCCCAGAACGCCATCCGCTCGCGGACCACCTCGCCGGCGTCGCAGGTTGGCTCGGCGGGTGCCGGCGGGGGCGGTGGCTGGTCCGGCCGGCGGGCGGTGTGGATGAGCGTGTCGACCTCCCGCTCCATGGCGTCGACGGCGTGTCGTAGCCGGTGCGGGCTGCGCTCGTCGGGCGGTCCGTCAACGAACCGCTCGGCCTCCAGCCGCAGTGCGGTCAGCGGCGTGCGCAGGCGGTGGGAGAGGTCGGCGATCAGTTCCCGCTCGGCGGAGAGCAGGGCCGCCACCCGGTCGGCCATGGTGTTGAAGGCCACGCCCGCCTCGGCCAGCTCGCGCGGCCCGCTCGGAGCCACCCGGACGTCCAGGTCGCCGTCGCCGAGGGCGCGGGCCGCCCCGGCCAGCCGCCGAGCCGAGGCGACCACCTTCGCCGCCAGCCGATCACTGGTGAGCACCGAGACGACGAGCAGGATCGCCGCCACGATGGCCAGCGCGAGCCAGGCACTGCGTACGCCCTGGGACAGCTCGGCCTGGGGCACGAACACCTCCACCACCGCCGGGCTCGGATAGCCGATGTCGACCGGCTCCAGGTAGGAGACGCCGCCCGGCACCGACACCACGGCCGGCTGACCCAGCTCCGCGGTCGCGGTCACGTCCCGGTCGCGGGCGTGCCTGACGCCCACCGCGCCGGTGCTGAGGCGGTGCACCGCGACCCGGTCGGCCCGGTCATTGGCGCTGGCCTGGATCGCCCGGTCGACCGCGGCCGGGTCGGTGGTGACCGCGAGCACGGCGACCACGATCGCGGTCTGACGCTCGGCCTCGGCCAGGCTCTGCTCCCGGGCCAGATGCTGCACGAGCAGCGCCAGCGGCACCAGGAAGGCGAGCACGACCATCAGCGTGACGGCGACATTGACCCGGGCCAGCGCGCTCCTCAGGCCGGTGCCGCGAACCTGATCCCGACCCCCCGCACGGTGTGCAGGTATTTCGGCGCCGCCGCGGTCTCGCCGAGCTTGCGGCGCAGCCAATACAGATGCACGTCGATCGTCTGGTCCTCGCCGATCGAAGGCTGTCGCCATACCTCCTCCAACAGTTCCCGCCGCGACACCACCCGGCCGGGGCGGGCCGCGAGGTAGGCGAGCAGGTCGAACTCCTTGCGGGTGAGCTCGAGCGGGGCCCCGTCCAGGTGGGCGGAGCGCTCCCCGACGTCCACCCGTAGCCCACCCACGTCGATCACGCCCAGGTCGGCCCGGGTGGCCCGGCCGGTGCGCCGGAGCACCGAGATGACCCGGGCGTCGAGGTGCGCGCTGCTGAACGGCTTGACCATGTAGTCATCCGCGCCGGCCCGCAGCAGCCGGACCACCTCGGCTTCGTCGTCGCGGGCGGTGGCGATGATGATCGGCGTATCGGTGATGCCGCGGAGCATGCGCAGGGCATCGGAGCCGTCGAGATCGGGCAGGCCCAGGTCGAGCACGATGACGTCGGGTGGCTCGGCGACCACGCTGCGCAGCGCCTCCAGGGCGGTGCCGCTGGCCCGGACCGTGTGCCCAAGGTCACGAAGCGACCGGATCAGCGCGCCGCGCACCACGTGGTCGTCCTCGACGAGCAGCACGGTCGCCATGGCGCACACGCTATCTCCCGGGGGGCCACCGTGCCCGCCACGGTTTCGGCCCAGGCTCCGGCCTGGATTCCGGGCCCATGGCTCGGGCCCACGGCCCCGGTCGACGTATCGACCGACCCGGTTGTGACCGGAGCGGCGCGACCGGGAAAGATGTGCCCGTGCGTCGCCGGCTCGGTTACCTGCTCGGGTGGACCGTGGCCACCTCGGTCGCGGTGAGCGCCTCGTGGCTCGGCATCCGCAGCGCGCTGGTGGCCACGGCGGCGAGTCGGGCCGAGCCGATCTCGGCCGCCAACCTGCGCCTGGCGCCCACGACCACAGCGGCGCCTCGACCGTCGGCCACCGCCGCCCCCGCGTCGGTCTCGGCTTCACCGGGCGTCTCGGCTTCGCCGGGCGCGAGCCCGACCGCCGCCGACCGCTGGGTCGCCATGCCGGACGGGCACGGCGGCACCGCCTACCGGCGAACCTTTCGGGTGCAGGGGGGCGTGGTGACCGTTGTGGTCGGAGCGCACGAGACGAAGGTGCTCGATGCGGCGGCGCAGCCCGGCTTCACCATGCAGTCGGCGCCGGCCGGGGCCCTGACCGTGCAGGTCAGCTTCATTTCGCCGGAGCACACCTCGCGCGTCTACGCGAGCTGGCGCGAGGCCCCGTACGCCGAGGTCACCGAGAGCCTGCCCTGACCGGCCGGCGGTCATCGGGCCCGGGCCGGTCGCCACCGGGTGTCACGGCCGGACCAGGGTGCGGGCGCCGGTGGCCGAGGCGAGCCGGTCCAGCGCCGGGCCGACCTCGGCCAGGCCGACCGTACCGGTGACCATGGCGCGCAGCTGGAGCCGGCCGCGGCGGTACTGCTCAACCAGCCACGGGATATCGGCGCTGGGGTCGGCGTTGCCGTACATGCAGCCGGCGAGGGTCCGGGCGAAGTGGGTGATCTCCAGTGCGTTGAAGCTCACCGGGTCATCCGCCGAGCCGAGCCCCACGATGGTGGCCCGCCCGCCCCGTCGGGTGCACGACCACGCGGCCCGGATCGTCTCGGCGCGGCCCACGCACTCGATCGCATGGTCGGCGCCGCGCCGGTCGCACAGCGCCCGGATCTGGCGGGCGATGTCGGCACTGGGCTCGAGGCCGTCAGTCGCGCCGAGCGCAGCGGCGAGCGCCAGCTTTTCCGGCACCGGATCGACAGCGATGATCCGGCC
>JBLNGJ010000116.1:0-5245 GCA_050264675.1 Micromonosporaceae bacterium | reverse complement strand
AGCGGGACCGGTTCCTCTTGAAGATCATCGTCGGCTACCCGAGCGACGTGGAGGAGCGCGAGATCGTCTACCGGGTCGGCGTACGCACACCGCAGGCCGATCCGGTGCTCACCCCGCAGACGCTGGCCAACCTGCAGGCGAAGGCGGACACGGTGTTCGTGCACAACGCCCTGGTCGATTACGCGGTGCGGTTGGTCTTCGCCACCCGGGAGCCGGCCCGGCATGGGCTGGCCGACGTGGCCCGGCTGATCCAGTACGGCGCGAGCCCGCGGGCCTCGCTTGGCATCGTGCGGGCCAGCCGCGCCCTCGCGCTCCTGCGCGGGCGCGACTACGCGCTGCCGCAGGACCTGCAGGACGTGGCTCCGGACGTGCTGCGCCACCGCCTCGTGCTCAGCTACGACGCGCTCGCCGACGACGTGCCGGCGGACCGGATCGTCGAGCGGGTGCTGGCCGCTGTGCCGCCGCCGAGCGTGGCGCCCCGGCAGAACGCGGCGCCCGCACCGACCGCCGACTTCGTGCTGCCACCGGTGGGTGGGTCGACCCCGCCGGCGCTGCCGGCCTGGCCGAGGCGGTGACCCGGTTGGGCCAGGCGCAGGAGCAGGGCCACGGGCAGTCCGGGCTCCCGCTGCGGGCCGAGCGGACCGGTGCCGCGCTGGGCAAGCTGCAGCTGTTGATCACCCGCAAGCTCGACGGGCTGCTGCAAGGCGACTACCTCGGCCTGCTGCCCGGGCCGGGCAGTGAGCCGGGCGAGTCGCGGGAGTACCGCCCCGGCGACGACGTGCGCCGCATGGACTGGCCGGTGACCGCCCGGACCACGGTGCCGCACGTACGCCAGACGATCGCCGACCGGGAGCTGGAGACCTGGCTCGCGGTCGACCTCTCGGCCAGCCTGGACTTCGGCACCGCCGACTGCCTCAAGCGCGACCTCGCGATCGCCGCCGCGGCAGCGGTGGCGCATTTGACCGTACGCGGGGGCAACCGCATCGGTGCGGTCGTCGGCACCGGTCCCGAGCACCATCGGCGGGGCAGCGTCGGCGACCCGGGCGCGGTGGTGCGGATGCCGGCGCGCCCGGGGCGCAAGGATGCGCAGGGCCTGCTGCTGGCCATCGCGCGTACGCCCTCTCGACCTGGACGGGTCGACCTGGGCGCGCTGATCGAGTCACTCAACCGCCCACCGCGCCGCCGGGGCCTGGCTGCGGTGATCTCCGACTTCCTCGCCCCGCCCGAGCAGTGGGCCCGGCCGTTGCGCAAGCTCGGCGTGCGCCACGATGTGTTGGCGATCGAGATCCTCGACCCACGCGAGCTCGAGCTGCCCGACGTCGGGGTGCTGGCGCTGGCCGACGCGGAGACCGGTGTCGTGCACGAGGTGCAGACCGCCGATCCTCGGCTGCGCCACCGGTACGCGGCCGCAGCAGCCGCGCAGCGAACCGTGATCGCCCAGGCCATCCGCGGTGCCGGCGCCGCACACCTGCGGCTGCGGACCGACTCGGACTGGCTGCTCGACATCGTCCGGTTCGTGGCCGCCGCCCGCCACGCGCGCACGAGAGGTACCACGCGATGATCCGCTTCCTGGCGCCCTGGTGGCTGCTGGCGGTGCTGCCGGTGCTCGCGGTGTCGGGTGTGTACCTATGGCGGCAGCTGCACCGGCGCGCGTTCGCGGTGCGCTTCTCCAATGTGGACCTCTTGCGTGCGGTGGCGCCCGGCGGCATCGGCCCGGTGCGTCGGCACGCCCCGGCGGTGGCCATGCTGACCGCGCTGCTCATCCTGGCCACCGCGCTCGCCCGTCCGGCCGTGGACACCAAGGAGCCGCTGGAGCGGGCCACGGTCATGCTCGCCATCGACGTATCGCTGTCGATGCAGGCGACCGATGTGCGGCCGACCCGCATCGTCGCCGCCCAACTGGCGGCCAAGCGGTTCGTGGATCAGCTGCCGCCCTCGTTCAACATCGGCCTGGTCTCATTCGCCAAGGCCGCCAACGTGATCGTGTCGCCGACCAAGGAGCATCAGTCGGTGGTGGCGGCCATCGACAGCCTGCAGCTGGCCGAGGCGACCGCCACCGGCGAAGCCGTCTTCACCAGCCTCACCGCGATCGCCACAGTTCCCGCCGACGGAGCCCAGGGACCGCCGCCGGCGCGCATCGTGCTGCTCTCCGACGGCTACCGCACGTACGGGCGCTCGATCGAGGAGGCGGCCGCGGCGGCCTCGGCCGCGAACGTGCCGGTCTCCACCATCGCCTTCGGCACCGACGAGGGGGCGGTGCAGATCAACGGGCAGCTGCAGCGGGTGCCGGTCGACCGCCTCGCGCTCGAACAGCTCGCCGAGTCGACCCGCGGGCACTTCTACGAGGCGGCCTCGAACGAGGAGCTGCGGCGGGTCTACGACGACATGGGCAGCTCGATCGGGCACCGCACCAAGGCGGTGGAGATCGAACGGTGGTTCGCCGGTGCGGCGCTTGTCTTCCTCATGGCGGCGGCGGCCATGAGCCTGCTCTGGACAGCCCGCCTGCCCTGACTCCGCGGCACCGATTCGCACCCATCGACGAAATCGCCCGGTTCATGATCGGTGTGCCGGTGCCGGTGCCGGTGCCGGTGCCGGTCGGTCAGTGGCCACCACTGACCAGCACGAAGATGACGGCGATCCAGATCGCGACGATGGTGAACCCGAGTGGGGCGGTGTAACGGCTCATCGGCTGCTCCCGGCGAGGGCGTCGGCGCGCGCGGGCAGAGACCGCGTCACGCCGGGACGGACATCGGCGGACGGGCTAGTCGTGACCGGACAGGCGGGCTCCCGGGGAACCGGAGCGATCAGTGCGCCTGATGCACGGCCCGGCCACGACTGGGAGGATCGCTATCTCGCACAGCGATCACCTCCCGGGCTCGTGGGTGGCCGGCAAACGTCTGACATGCTACCGCAAGCGCGGCCCGTCCCGAGTCGCCTTTTTGGACGATGGCCGCCCAAGATCCGGGCAACTTTCGGGAACATGCCGCCACATCGACAAACGTTGCGGCAGTTTCCTGAAAAATGCCCACCCGCGCGGAGCGGGCTCGCCGCGCCGGCGCATCCCGGCGGGTCCTCACCCGGCCCGGTGTTCGGGCCACAAGATCGGGGCAACCTTCGTGCCCACCCGCGTGAGGTGACGGTGCCGCCGTACGCCTAGTCTCCACCCGAGGCGCTTCGCCGCGGCTCGCGCGGCCGGACACGTCGGGAGGGTCCCGTGGCACGTACCGTTCTGGTGACCGGCGGCAACCGCGGCATCGGACGCGAGATCGCGCTGGCCTTCGCCAAGCAGGGCGACCGGGTCGCCGTGACGCACCGGGGCAGCGGCGGTCCCGACGGCGTCCTCGCGGTCGCCTGCGACATCACCGATCCGGCCGGGGTCGACGCCGCGTTCACCACGGTTGAGCAGGAGCTCGGCCCAGTGGAGGTGCTCGTCGCCAACGCCGGGATCACCGACGACACGCTGCTCATGCGGATGGCCGAGGAGCAGTTCACCCGCGTGATCGAGACGAACCTGACCGGTGCCTGGCGCTGCGCCAAGCGGGCCTCGATGCCGATGCTGCGGGCCCGCTGGGGTCGCATGATCTTCATCTCGTCGGTGGTGGGCCTCTACGGCGGGGCGGGGCAGGTGAACTACGCGGCGAGCAAGGCCGGTCTGGTCGGCATGGCCCGTTCGATCACGCGCGAGTTGGGCAGCCGCAACATCACGGCGAACGTGGTGGCGCCCGGGTTCATCCAGACCGACATGACGGCGGCCCTGCCCGAGCAGCGCCAGAAGGAGATCATCAGCGCGATCCCGGCCGGCCGCTACGCCACGACCGATGAGGTGGCGGCCGTGGTGACGTGGCTCGCCAGCGACGCGGCCGGGTACGTCACCGGCGCGGTGATCCCGGTCGACGGCGGCCTTGGCATGGGCCACTGAGCCATTGCCGCGGCCAGGGCCACCGGAGCCGTGGCGCCCGATCATGAACTAGTGTTCCTTGTCGGCCGCGTATCGAAAGCCATGATCGACCGGAGGGTGGGTACGGGATGTCTGGTTTGCTCGAGGGCAAGCGGCTGCTCGTCACCGGCGTGATCACCGAACAGTCGATCGCGTTCTCGGTCGCGAAGCTGGCCCAACAGCAGGGAGCCACGGTCGTGCTGACCGGCTTCGGGCGCCTCTCGCTGGTCGAGCGGGTGGCCCGGCGGCTGCCGGTCGAGCCGCCCGTCATCGAGCTCGACGTGACCAACCCCGAGCACCTCGAGTCGCTCGAGAAGAAAGTTCGGGCCCATGTGGACGGCGTCGACGGAGTCGTCCATTCGATCGGGTTCGCGCCGCAGAGCTGCATCGGCGGCAACTTCCTCTCCGCGCCCTGGGACGACGTGGCGACCGCGCTGCACGTCTCGACGTACTCGTACAAGTCACTCGCCATGGCCTGCCGCCCGTTGATGGACAAGGGTGGCGCGATCGTCGGGTTGACCTTCGACGGGACCCGGGCCTGGCCGGTCTACGACTGGATGGGCGTGGCCAAGGCCGGCTTGGAGTCGGCGAACCGTTACCTCGCCCTGCACCTGGGCCGCGACGGCATCCGGGTCAACCTCGTCTCGGCCGGACCGCTGCGAACCCTGGCGGCCAAGTCGATCCCCGGCTTCGAGCAGTTCGAGGAGAACTGGGCGCAGCGGGCGCCGCTCGGCTGGGTTCTCACCGACCCGGTGCCGACCGCCAAGGCCGTGCTCATGCTGCTCTCCGACTGGTTCCCGGCCACCACCGCCGAGATCGTGCACGTCGACGGCGGCTACCACGCGATGGGTGTGTGAGCGAACCCGCGGTCGCGGATGAGCAGTGACCTACGAGTCCTCACTGGACGGCCGTAGGGCCAGCCGGGCGCTGCGGGCCCGGGCGGAGAGTTCCACCACGAGGGCGCGGACCTCGCGGATGCCGCGGTACGGGGCGAGCCCGCCGGCCGTGTGCCCGGCCGTGTCGACGTGCACCGTGGCCAGGCGCAGCAGCCGCTGCCACGGCCCCTGCACGACCCGGATGCTCTGGATCCGCGCGTACGGGACGACCGTCAGGTGCCGGGTGAGCAGCCCGTCGCGGGCCACGAACGCGTTCGGCATCAGGTTGTAACCGAGGACGCCGGCCCGCAGTGGCGCGAGCAGGCGGGCCCGGCGCGGAACCGGGAGCACCGTCACCGAGGTGAGATCGAAGCCGGGTAGCACCTCGGTTATCACCTGGCGAGCGGTGGGCACGTCGGCGACGGGCAACAGG
>JBLNGJ010000115.1:0-3880 GCA_050264675.1 Micromonosporaceae bacterium | reverse complement strand
TCAACCTATCCATCGCCACACCCGCAACGCCATTCGCGGCGCGCGTATTCGCATCACCAGCTTCGGAGTCTGGCCGAGATGATGAGAGGACGCTGCGTATGGGCGGCGCCGACGGATGTCAGTCCGGCCGGGTGATCACCAACTTGTCCAGCGACGGAGCGCGCCCGGTGGGGTTGGAGAAGACGATCGTGTTGGTGCCCACACGCAGGGTCAGCTCGATCGTCAAGGTGTAACAGCAGGTTCCGCTGGACGCAGTAAACGTCGTCGGCGCGAGCGCGACCGAGTTGACCGTGATGATGGCGGTGCGGATCGGCTCGCCATCGGAGTGTTGATAGGCGATCGTCATTGCGTACGTCCCGGCGCTCGGCACGACCCCGGTGACAATGGCGAGCGTGCCGGCCGCTCCCGAACCCCATGTCCCCAGCCGCGCAACGATGTGCTTCCCGGACGCGCGATTGTTCCGGACCGCCTCGGCGCTTCCGCCGACGGTTCCCGACTCGGCCTCGATGGTGAGCGGCGCGAACGGCGGCAGCGGAACGCTCGACGGCGGGGTGGTCGGTGCGGGAGGCCCGGGCTGAGCCGTGGGCGTGGTCGACGGGGCGCTGGTCGCGGAGCCGCCGGGTCCGACCGCGATGAACGGAAGGCTCGCGCTGGCGGATTCGGTCGGCGCTGGCGAGCCGGCGCCTGGCGACGGTGGCCGGGACAACCCCCCGTAGAGGAGCCCGCCGATGACCGCGGCGAGTGCGGCGAGAACGGCCGCCCAGAACCTCGGCGCCAGAATTTTCTCGCGCCGACGGCCCCGGTAGCGCCGGTCGGCCATCCCCTCCTCAGGCTCCCATCTGGCCGCGTAGAAGGCGGCCACCGGGTCGGCGACGGGCACCTGCGCTTCCGGCTCCGCGTCAGTCGGCCCGGTCGGCGTCGCCAGGCCGAGGAACCTCTCCACTTCGATCAGGTCGGAGGTGTCGATCTCGCGGATGTCGGCCCCGCTGATCGACCGGGGCGTATGGTCGTCTGACGTGGTGTCGGTCGGGTCGAGATCGCCCGGCACCCGGCTCTCGCGCAGTACCACGTCGCCGGAACCGGCGGGTATATCACGATCGGTCGCTTCGCGCCGATCGGCGTCCATCACGGAGAACGGCGGCTCGTCCGCCGCCGGAGTCGGTTCCGGCTCGGTCATCCCACCTCCCCGATGGTCGGGCCCGGTTCGCGTCCTCAGTGATGACATTATGGACGGTCCGGTTGGACAGTCCTGATGTGCTCGCCGGTGCCGCCCGCGGTGATCTCGCGAGCGAGGCAACGATAGACGACCAGCGCGCCACGAAACCCTCAGGCCGGGCGGGTGATCACGATCTTGTCGAGCGCTGGCGCCCGACCAGTGGGATTCGAGAACATGATGACATTGGTACCAGCGGCCAGGGTGACCTGGATGTCGCGCTGCGAACAACAGACGCTATTCGTCACGAATGGATCCAGCGCCGGCAGTGGCGTCGAGTTGACCGTGACCACCAGGTGGCGAGGCCCAACGTTGCTCGGATGCACGTAGTAGATGGTCAGCGTATAGATGCCCGCGGCCGGCACCGACACACTGGACAGGGTCAGCGTGCCTGGGCCGGCCGCGGTACCCCAGTTGCCCATCCGCTGAACGATCAGCGTCCCGGACGCCTGCGCGTACCCGACCACGGTCGCTCCGCCACCACGGGTGCCGGCCTCGGCCTCGATGATGACCGGCTCGAACGGGGGCGACGGCGAAGGGCTTGGCGGCCCGGTGGTCGGCTTGGGTGTGGGCTTCGGGGTCGGACTCGGCGTCGGCGTGGCCGAGCCGGTGGCGCTCGGCGAACGGGTGGGGACGACCGCGATCACGGCGGCGCTGTCCGGACCGGCTTCGGTCGGCGTCGCGAAGCCGCGTCCAGGCGGTGGAGCGAACGACAGCGCCAGGTAGATGACCCCACCGATCGCGCCGATGACGACCAACGCCGCGAGCCAGAACTTGGGCTCGGTCACCCGGGCTCGACGCCGGCCACGGTAGCGCCCGTCCCAGGTCTCCTCCTCCGGCGCCGAACCGGCGGCGTAGAGCGTGGCCACCGCATCCGCGTTGCGGACCGCGAGCGGCAGCTCGGCGGTCGGCTTCGGGTCCGGGCTGGCCGGTTGGGTCAACGGTGCCAAGCCGAAAAGCTTCTCCACCTCGGCCATGTCGGAAAGGTCGATCTCCCGGATGTCCGCCCCGGTGATCGACGGGGCGGGACGCGGCTCGGCTGGGGCGGGCCCGCCGTCGTCGGCCGGGGTGGTGCCGGTGTGGCCAGCATCGGCGGCGGGCTGAAGATCTTCGACCGGTGCGTCGTCGGGCTCCCCCGGCCCGGCGCTGGGCACGATCGGGAGAACCTCGGTGACGGCATGCCGGGGCCAGTTCCCCGCATCGGCCTCGCCGGCGTCGGTTGGGTCGTCGTCCTCAGCCGGGTCATCGTCCTCAACCGAGTCGATCTCGTCGTCTGGGTCGATCTCGTCATCTGGGTCGATCTCGTCGTCTGGGTCGATGTCCTCGGCCGGGTCGTCGTCCTCGGCCGCGTCGTCGCGGGCGGCGAGCGGTTCCGGCTCAGTCATCGCGTACCGCCGTCAAACTGGCTCCGCGCACAGCGAGCATTCTCGCGCACCGGGACCGGTTGGTTCATCCTCCGACTACCCGGTAAAGATGATCTTGTCGATACTCGGCGCCCGCCCGGTCGGGTTGCTGAACTCGATGGACGTGGTGCCTTCGGGAACGGTCACCGCGAGAGCCCGGCTCGTCATGCACGTGGCCGCCTTGAATGTCTCGGTGATGGTGACCGAGTTGGGGCCGACAAACCGGATCTGCGCAGTCCGGCTGGAGTCTTCGGTGATGACATAGTGGACGGTCATGGTGTATGCGCCGGCCGGCGGCGGTCGCCGGAACACCAGCACGCCGTCGTTGTCGGGCGCCGTGCTCGTCCAATCACCGATGAGGCGCACGATCTGGACGTCCTGTGCGCAGGCCGCCTGACCGCGGGTGGCCGAGCCGCTCCACCACTGCTCTTCAGCCTCCAGCGTCAGCGGCGCGGACGTTGTCATGTTTCCGCCGCCCGGTGCCACGAGCGGCACCGGCGGTTCGGCCGGCGCGGTCGTCGGCCGGCGCGAATGGGCCGGCCCGGACGACGCGGCGAGAGCGGCGTCGACATCGTCGGTCGGCGCCGGCGCGGGCTCGAACTCCCACGCCGACGAGTACTCGGCCGGCGGTGGTGGCGAGCCGATCATCAACGGCGCCGCGACCACGATGGCGGCCCCGGCGAGCACGGCGGCCGTGGCGAGCCAGATCGGGCGAGCGGCGCGGCGGTGGCCCCGGTAGGCGCCCTGTTCGCCGGTGTCGTCGCGCCACATCCCACCGACCACCACCAGATCGCGCGAGCCACGGCCGTCGGCGGATCGTGGCGGCGCGCTCTGAATGGCCGGCAGCGGCACGGTGGCGGCGTCCAAGGCAGAGCCCGGCTCGGGCCGGTGATCGATGTGGGAGACCCAGCTGCCGACGGGTGGTTCCTCAGGATCCCCACGACGAGCGTCAGTCATCAGCCCCCTCTGGACGCGCGGGCACACCGGGCTTTCCGGCCCGGTCACCGAAAGTGCCACACACACGCCGCGGCTAACCCCCCAGCCGACGACATGCGCGGCGAACGTACCCCAGCGGCCGATCGGCACGGGACTGGCCGATCGGTTGGTCGACGCCTGGTCGATCGGCTGATCTGCATATGTCCGTTCGGGTTAGCGGGCTGGTGACGCCTTGATCGCCGACCATGGGTGGGTCGTCAGGGGCATGTAACAATTGATGTAGGGCACAGTTTCGATGTCTTGATGACCGGTCAGGCTTGACGCCGAC
>JBLNGJ010000114.1:0-4364 GCA_050264675.1 Micromonosporaceae bacterium | reverse complement strand
TACGGTGGAGAACCGGTGCGAGACCAGGATGCTGATCCGCCCGGCCGACTGCTCGCCGTCGTGCACCGCCGCGGCGTAGCGCTCGAAGAGGGTGTGCTCGGTCTCCGCGTCCAGGGCGGCCGTCGGCTCGTCGAGCACGAGCAGCAGCGGCTCGTCGCGCATGAAGCCGCGGGCCAGCGCGAGCTTCTGCCACTGTCCAAAGGAGACCTCGACGCCCTCCGGCCAGGTCGGCCCGAGCCGGGTGTCGAGGCCGGCCGCGAGCCGGTCGACCACATCGACGGCCCCGGCCCGGCCGACAGCGGTACGCACCGCCGGGTCATCGTCGAGGCGCGGCACGTCGCCGAGGCCGACGCTGTGCCGGGCCACCAGCTCGAACCGGAAGAAATCCTGGAACGCCCCGGCCAGCCGGGCCCGCCAGGCGTCCGGCTCGAACCGGGCCAGGTCGGCACCATCGACGAGGATCCGGCCCGCGGTCGGCGCGTACAGCCGGCAGAGCAGCCTGACCAGCGTGGACTTGCCGGCGCCGGTCTCGCCCACGATCGCGATCACGGCGCCGGCCGGCAGGTCCAGGCAGACATCGCGCAACACCAGCCGGTCGGTGCCCGGGTAGGCGAAGCTGACGTGGTCGAGCCGGATGCCGCTGCGCAGCCGCTCCGGCACCGGCAGGTCGGCCGCGGCCACCAGCGCGGCCGCGTAATCCTCGAGCCAGGCCAGCCGCTGCGACCCGTCCATCCAGATGCCGCGCAGGAACCCGATCTCGCCGACCGTCGCGGCGACGTAGGCGGACAGTCGCGCCCCCGCCGCGAGCACCAGCAGCACCTGCTGCGCCGGCGCGTGCAGCACCGAGGAGACCACCACGATGGCGCCCACGTAGCCGGCTCCGAAGATGGCCCAGGCCAGGGTGTGCCAAACCGCGCTGCCCCAGCGGGCCCGGGAGATCGGGGCGTACCAGCGCTCCCACTCGGCCCGGCGCCGGTGCACCAGCGCCTCCCCGATGCCGGACAGGCGCACCTCCTTGCCCGGCGCGGCGGCGGTGGCCATGACGAACAGGTGCCGGGCCAGCCGGGCGGCCGGAGCGCTCCGCTCCAGCGCCTGGCGCTCCACCTTCGGCCGCCAGCCGGCGGTGGCCACCGTGGGCAGGGCGAAGAGCACCAGTAGGGCCAGCACCGGGTCGACCGACACGAGCAGCGCGAGGGTGATGCCCAGGCGCAGGATCCAGCCGCAGGTGGAGAAGATCGACATGTACATGTGGTCGAGCACGAAGACCTGGTCGCGCAGCACGGCCAGGCGGTCGAGCAGCTCCGGCCGCTCCTGGTGAGCGATGGTCGCCACCGACGCCTGCAACCGGGCGACATGCCCCTCCAGCGCGATCGTCACCTTGTCGCGGAAGCGCCGCTGCACCCTGGTGCTGATCACCCGCAGGACCCAGGTCGCCGCAGCCGAGACGGCCAGCCCCAGCGCCGCGACGGTGAGGCGGCGACCGTCGTGTTCGAGCACGCCCGCGCCGAGCAGGGCCAGCCAGACCGCGATCAGCGCGTCGGGCAGTGCCGCGAGGAGCGAGAGCAGGAACGCGGCCAGCAGCAGCCTGGGCTCGTGGCGGTAACCGAGCCGGCACAGCCGCCACATCGAGTGCAGCGCCGGGGGCAGCCGGTCGGCCGACGCGGCGGTCACTTCAGGTGAGGACATCGAGCTGCAGCTCCTCCTCGCCCTCGATCACGCTGAACGGCCGGGCCTGCAGGTCGAACATGGTGCGGTAGCGCCCGCCCAGGGCCATTAGCTCTTCGTGTGAACCGAGCTCCACCACCCGGCCGTGCTCCACCACGCAGATGCGGTCGGCGTGACGCACGGTCGAGAACCGGTGCGAGATGAGGATCGTGGTGCAGTCGCGGGTGGCGGCGAGAATGCGATCGAAGATCTCCGCCTCGCCCCGCACATCGAGCTGGGCGGTGGGTTCATCGAGGATCACCACGCCGGCGCCCTGATCCATCGCGCAGAGGGCGCGGGCCAGCGCGATGCGTTGCCACTGCCCACCGGAGAGGTCGGTGCCGCCCTCGTAGCCACGGGCCAGCACGGTATCGAGGTCGGCGAGCTCGCTCGCCCCGGCCGCGGCCAGCGCCGCCCGGACCGTTTCATCGGGGGCACCGGCCGGGGCCACGTTCTCCCGCAGCGAGAGCTCGAACCGGGCGAAGTCCTGGAAGACGGCGGCGACCCGACCGCGCCACCCGGCCAGGTCGAGCTCGCGCAGGTCGACCCCGTCGACCTCGATCGCGCCCTGCTGCGGGTCGTAGAGGCGGCAGAGCAGCTTGGCCAGTGTGGTCTTGCCGGAGCCGTTGCGCCCGACGATGGCCAGCGACGAGCCGGCCGGGACGGTCAGGTCGAACCCGTCCAGTACCTGGCCCGGCGTGGACGGGTAGGCAAAGCCGATGCCGCGGAAGCGGATCTGCGCTGCCGGCAGCCCGGCCGCCGACTGCGCCGACCCGGTGGGTACGGTCAGCGCCCCGCCGGCGGCCATCGCCCGGTCGAGCCGCAGCACCGCGGCGACCGGCGCGGCCGAGCTGTCCAGCGCCCAGTTCAGGCCACCAAAGGCGATCATGCTGGTACCCACGGCGGCCTGGGCGAAGACGACCACCCGGCCCAGCCCCAGCCCGCCACCGGCAGCCGAGGCGAGCGCCCAGAACACCAGCACGTTCGCCCCGACCACGAGCAGCACGCAGCCGAGCAGCGGCCGCTCCCGCAGCCGGGTCGCCCGGTACTGCAGCTCGTGCAGTCGGGTCCGGCGGGCCAGGAATCGCTCGATCGTCCAACCGGCCAGCCCGAACAGGCGCAGCTCCTTGGCCGCGGGCGGGTCGACCGCGAGCCGGTAGGCATAGTCCGATTCGCGCTGGGCCGAGCGCACCTCGTCGGTGTTGCGGTCACGCCAGACCCCGCTCTCGCGCAGCAGCCAGTGCGTGGCCAGCCAGGCACCCGCCAGCAGCAACGGGGCCCACCACCGGAACCCGGCCAGCACCACGGCCGAGGAGAGTCCGCCGAGCAGCTCGATCAGACCGATCGCGATGAAGTCCATCGAGATGGACAGTGGCGGGCCCTGCATGCCGAGGTCGAACTCGCGGGCCACGGTGAGGTCGTCGGTGAGCCGCTGGTCCTCCAGATGGCCCAGCCCGGGCGGGGCCACGCAGGCGCTGGCCAGCCGGTCGTTGAGCCAGGCGGTCATCCGGTCGCCGAGGTTGGCGCTCAGCGCCGTGTGGATCGGCGCCAGCACCTGCCAGGCGACGAAGACCGCGCCGGTCAGCGCGAGTGGACCGGCCAGGTCGCGCCCACCCTGCACCGCGGCGACGAGCACACCGGTGGCGATGGCGAAGATCGCTGGCAGTACGCCGCGGGCCAGCAGCACGGCGAACCAGGCCGCAGCCAACCTACGGTCCACCCGCGGCAGCGTGGCGAAGAACTGCCACTCCTGGCGCGCCCGCAGCCGTCGCATCCGCTCCCCTCCCGCCGCCAGCGCCTCTATGCTGCCAGCCCGCCGGTGCGGCGGCGCACGCGTGCCGTGCTCAGCCGTCAAGAGCCTGGCCGTCGCGGCCGCGCGGCTTCAGGCGCACGGTCGGCATCTCCGGCGCCGGCAGCGGGTCGCCGGCGTAGCCGTGCACAACGCCGAACCGGCGCCCGGCCATCCAGTCCTCCCGGGCCTGGACTATCTCCTCATGGGTACGGCCGACGAAGTTCCACCACATCACCAACGGCTCGTCGAACGGCTCGCCGCCGAACAGGAAGAGCCGGGCCCCTCCGGCACTGCTCACCGTGAGCTGCTCGCGCCCGCGACCGAGGTAGAGCAGCGAACCGGGGCCGAGATCGGTGCCGGCCACGGTGACCGCCGAGGCCGCGCCGGTCATCACCAGCGCCGCGTACTCGTGATCAGGCCGCAGTGGCAGCCGGCCGGCCGCGCCGGCCGCGAGCTGAAGTTCGGCCCCGACCAGCGGCGAATAGACCCGGGCCGGCGAGCGGGCACCGGCGAGCTCGCCCACGAGCACGGTCGCGGTCAGGTTGCCCTCGGCCAGCACCGGCAGGTCCGGGTACGTCGTGAAGCTCGGCTCGACGTGGCGGGCCGGGTCGGGCAGGGCGATCCACAGCTGCAGGCCGTGCATCACCGGCGGATGCGGTGCGGGCGACTCCTCCGAGTGCGCGATCCCGCGGCCCGATGTCATCAGGTTCAGCTGGCCCGGTCCGATCGTGGCCAGGCTGCCGATGCTGTCGCGGTGCTGGATCGCCCCGTCGACCAACCAGGTGACCGTCTGCAGGCCGGTGTGCGGATGCGGGGCGATCTGCATACCGGGCCGCCCGGCCACGGCGTCGGGTCCGAAGTGGTCAAC
>JBLNGJ010000113.1:0-3554 GCA_050264675.1 Micromonosporaceae bacterium | reverse complement strand
GGTGCTGACTGTGCTGGGTCGGGCTGCCCCGGTGACGGTGAGCATCGTGCTGGGCGCGGCGGTGATCTATCTGCTGGTGGGTGTCTCGCTGGGCATGGTCTCGGCCATCCGAAGAGGCACGATCTTCGACCGCACGGCGGTCGGGTTCTCCCTCACGTTCGCCTCGATGCAGATCTTCTTCCTCGGGCTGCTGCTGCAGTACATCCTGGTCTACGGCACCGGCCTGCTACCTCGACCGCGGTATGTGCCGATCACGCAGGATCCGCTGGCCTGGGCCGGCGGCATGCTGCTGCCGTGGATCACGCTGGGGTTGATCAACTCGGCCAGCTACGCCCGGTTCTCCCGGGCGCAGATGCTCGAGACACTCTCCGAGGACTACGTGCGCACGGCCTGGGCCAAGGGCGTCTCCCGCCGGCAGGTGCATCTCAAGCACGCGCTCCGCGCCGCGGTGACGCCGATCGTCACCATCGCCGGTCTGGATCTGGGCGCGCAGATCGGCGGCCTGGTCATCACCGAGTCGACGTTCAGCATGCTGGGCATCGGTAGGCAGGCGGTGCTCGCGGTGCTCAACCTGAACCTGCCGATCATCATGGCGACCGTGCTCATTGCGGCGGTGGCGGTCGTGGTCGCGAACATGGTTGTCGACATGCTCTACGCGGTGATCGACCCCCGGGTGAGGCTGAGCTGAGGATGGTGCAGCAGATGAGCAACTCTGGCGCCGCTGGACCGTACCTTCAGGTCAAGGACCTGCGGGTCCGCTTCGGGACCGAGGACGGTGTGGTCAAGGCCGTCGACGGGGTCTCGTTCTCGGTCGAACGCGGTAAGACACTCGGCATCGTGGGCGAGTCCGGCTCCGGCAAGAGCGTGACCAGCCTTTCCATCATGGGCCTGCATAACCGCAAGCGGACGCAGATCTCGGGCGAGATCCTGGTCGGCGGCCGGAACGTGGTCGTCATGTCCGACGACCAGATCCGGCGCCTGAGGGGCCGGGATATGGCGATGATCTTCCAGGACCCGCTCTCCGCGCTGCACCCCTTCTACAAGATCGGTGCCCAGATCGTCGAGGCGTACCGCATCCACAACAAGGGTGCCTCCAAGGCCGACGCGCGCAAGCAAGCCATCGAGATGCTCGACCGCGTCGGCATCCCGCAGCCGCAGCGGCGGGTCGACCAGTACCCGCACGAGTTCTCCGGCGGCATGCGGCAGCGCGCCATGATCGCTATGTCGCTGGTGAACAACCCTGACCTGCTCATCGCCGACGAGCCGACCACGGCACTGGACGTGACGGTGCAGGCCCAGATCCTGGACCTGCTCTCGGATCTGCAGCGGGAGTTCAACTCCGCAGTCATCCTGATCACGCACGACCTCGGCGTGGTCAGCCAGGTCGCCGATGATGTGCTCGTCATGTATGCCGGCCGAGTCGCCGAGTACGGCACGGCCGAGCAGGTCTTCCGCGGCCCGCAGCACCCCTACACCTGGGGCCTGCTGGCCAGTGTGCCGTCGCTACACGGCAACGCCGAGGACGACCTGCTCCCGATCCGGGGCAACCCACCAAGCCTGATCAACGTGCCACCGGGCTGCGCGTTCCATCCGCGGTGTCGCTACGCGATGCTCAACGGCGGCCCGTGTGACATTGAAGTGCCCGAACTGTTGCCGCTGACGCTCAGCGACGAGCCGGGTCACAAGGTGGCCTGTCACCTGCCGGAGCGGCAGCGCAAGGCAGTGTACGAGCAGGACATCGCTTCGGTGGGAGTGGCGCTATGACCGATCTGATCACGCAACCTGTCGGTGCTCCAGGGCGGCACAGCGCCCGCGAGGAGCCGCTGCTCAAGGTGGAGGGTCTGGTCAAGCACTTCCCGGTGCGTGGCGGGTTCCTCGGCAAGAAGCAGCTGGTGCAGGCGGTGGACGGCGTCGACTTCTCCGTCGCCCCGGGCGAGACGCTCGGTCTGGTGGGCGAGTCCGGCTGCGGCAAAACCACGACCGGGCGGCTGCTGGTCCGGCTGATCGAGCCCACCGCGGGAAAGATCGTCTTCAACGGTCACGACATCAGCCACATGGGCCGGGTGCATCTGCGTCCGCTGCGGCAGCAGATGCAGTTCATTTTCCAGGACCCGTACTCGTCGCTGAACCCGCGCCACACGGTCGGCCGGATCGTGGCCATGCCGTTGATGGTCAACGGCATCGACCCGCCGGGCGGCGTGCGCAAGCGGGTGCAGGAGCTGCTCGAGCTGGTGGGCCTCAACCCCGAGCACTACAACCGGTACCCGCACGAGTTCTCCGGCGGTCAGCGTCAGCGCATCGGCGTGGCCCGGGCGCTCGCGTTGCGCCCCAAGCTCATCGTCGCCGACGAGCCGGTCTCGGCCCTGGACGTGTCGATCCAGGCGCAGGTCATCAACCTGTTGCGGGACCTCCAGAAGGAGCTCAATCTCGCGTTCGTCTTCATCGCCCATGACCTGGCCGTGGTGCGCCACTTCTGTGAGCGCGTCGCGGTGATGTACCTGGGCAAGATCGTCGAGGTGGGCTCGCGCCAGGAGATCTACGAGCGTCCGGCCCACCCGTACACCCGGGCCTTGCTCTCGGCCGTGCCGGACGTGACCAAGCTCGGCGCCTCGGTCGGCCGCATCCGGCTCGAAGGCGACGTGCCGACGCCGCTCAACCCGCCGTCGGGCTGCCGCTTCCGCACCCGGTGCTGGAAGGCGCAGGAGCTCTGTGCCGCGCAGGAACCGCCACTCACATACAAGGAGAACGGCTCGCTTTCGGCCTGCCACTTCCCGGAGCTGGCTCCGCTGCGCTAGCGGCCGAGCCGTAGCCGGGCGGCTCAGGTTGCCAGGTTGCGGCGGATGAAGTCCAGCTCCAGGTGCAGCAGGCGCTGGGCCACACCGCCAGCCGCCATGTGGGTGGCGCCGCTGATCGGGAGGACGGCGTGCGGCCGGCCCGCGCGCAGCATCGCCCCGGACAGCCGTAGCGTGTGCGCGACCACCACGTTGTCGTCGGCCATGCCGTGGATGACCAGCAGCGGTCGCACGTCGCCGGCGGCCGGCCGCTCGGCGGCACTGTCCATAAGGGAGTTGTGCGCGTAGACCTCGGGCGCGTCGTCGGGCAGGCCGAGATAACGCTCGGTGTACGCGGTGTCGTAGAGGGTCCAGTCGGTGACCGGCGCGCCGGCGATCCCGCATCGGTAGACATCCGGGCGGCGTAGCACGGCGAGCGCGGCCAGCCAGCCCCCGAACGACCAACCCCGCACGGCCACCCGGGACAGGTCGAGGTCGGCATGCTTGTCGCCGAGTGCGGTCAGCGCCTCAACCTGGTCGATCAGGATCACATCGGCCAGGCGCCGGTGGATGACCTTTTCGAACGAGGGCGCCACGCCCGGCGTACCCCGGTTATCGACGACGACCACCGCGAAGCCGGCGTCGGCCCACCATTGGCGTTCCTGCCAGGCCGACCGGGCGGCGATGACCTCCTGATGCCCCGGTCCACCGTAGACGTCCACCAGCACCGGCAGCCGCCGCCCGGCCACGTGGGTGCGGGGGTAGAGCACGCCGGTCGGCAGC
>JBLNGJ010000112.1:0-9682 GCA_050264675.1 Micromonosporaceae bacterium | reverse complement strand
GGCCGGGCCGACCCGCTCGAGACCGCCGCGCTGCTCGTCCTGGCCGGACACGAGCCACCCGAGCAGGCCTACGACGCGGTCAGCCGGTCGGCCCGACGGGCCATCGGAGCGCCCGATGTGGACATTCGCCCTGGCCAGCCCGCCGACCTGCTGGTGATCCGGGCAGCGAACGTGCGTGAGGCGATCGCCACGGCCAGCCCGGACCGGATGGTCGTGCGGGCCGGACGCATCGTCGTCCAGACGCAGACCGTGCGCCACCGCCCTGCGAACTCAGAAAGGCACACCGGTGAGTGATCCTGTGCTCCGTCTTGACGGGGTGAGCCTGCGCTACCCGACGGGCACCATCGCCGTGCAGGACCTCGACCTGCGACTGAGCAAGGGCGAGTTCGTGGGTATCGTGGGCCCGTCCGGCTGCGGGAAGAGCACGCTGCTCCGCCTGGCCGCCGGACTGCTCACCCCGACGGCCGGGCAGGTCGTGCGGGGCAGCGAGCAGGTCGGCTACGTGTTTCAGGATCCGACCCTGCTGCCCTGGCGCAGCGTCGCCCGCAACGTCGAGCTCGTCGGTGAGCTGCGCGGCCTGTCCCGGCAGGCCCGGCGGACCCGGGCCGCCGAGGCGTTGGCCCGCGTCGGCCTGGCCGACTTCGCCGACGCTCGCCCCGGGGCCCTCTCGGGTGGCATGCGCATGCGGGCCTCACTGGCCCGTACGCTCACCGTCCAGCCCGAGCTCATGCTGCTCGATGAACCCTTCAGCGCGGTCGACGAACTGACCCGGGGCCGACTCGGCGACGACCTGCAGCGGCTCTTCACCGCCGACCGCTTCGCCGCTGCCTTCGTGACGCACTCGGTGGCCGAGGCGGTCTACCTGGCCAGCCGGGTGCTGGTGATGTCGCACCGTCCCGGACGGATCGTCGCCGAGATCGACGTGCCGCTGCCCTACCCACGAACACCCGAACAGCGTTATCAGAACGAGTTCACCGCGATCGCCGCCCAGGTCTCCGCCCAGCTGGCCGGCGTCGAGGCCCAGGCCGGCACGGCGACGGTCGCGGTAGGAGAGTCACGATGAATGGTTCGCTGCGTCGCGCGGCCGTGACCGTGCTGCCGCCGACCGCGGTGTTCGCCGCGGTCATCGGCGCCTGGTACGCGGCCGCGCAAGTACTCATCGACCCGGCCCGGCGGTTCCTGCTGCCGCCGCCCGACGCGGTCATCCGCGTGGTCTTCGCCGACCCGGCCAACATCCAGGAGCTGCTGACCGCCCTCGGCCTCTCGGCCCGGGTGGCGATGACCGGGCTCGGGCTCGCGTTCGTCCTGGGCCTGAGCCTCGCGGTGGCCATGAGCCAGGCTCGCTGGGTGGAACGCTCCCTCTACCCCTACGCCGTGGTGCTGCAGACGGTGCCGGTGCTGGCCCTGGTGCCATTGTTCGGGTTCTGGTTCGGGTACGCGTTCACCAGCCGCGTCCTGGTCTGCGTACTGATCTCGATCTTCCCGATCATCGCGAACGCGCTCTTCGGCCTGCGCTCGGTCGACCCGGCCCTGCACGACCTGTTCACGCTGCATGGTGCGGGCCGGTTGACCCGGCTGGTCAAGCTGCAGTTCCCGGCCTCGCTGCCCTCGGTGCTCACCGGCCTGCGGATCAGCGCCGGCGCCTCGGTGATCGGCGCGATCGTCGGTGACTTCTTCTTCCAACAGGGCCAGCCTGGAATCGGTCAACTTATTTACGTCTATCCGAAACGTCTGCAGTCTGAGATGCTGTTCGCCGCTGTGATCCTGGCGTCCCTCTTCGGACTCGTCGTGTTCTGGGCATTCGGCGCTCTTGGCCGCCGGCTGACCTCCTGGCACGAGTCCACGTACGACCGTCCCGACCCACCAGTCAGGTCCACCTGACCGGTCACCGCGACCGGCCTTTCTTAAGGAGACGCATGACCACCCCGACGGGCTCCGCGTTGCGCGGCGCCTCCCGCACCACCTTGCCGGCCATTGCCGGGTTGTTCGCCCTGCTCATGCTGTCGGCGTGTGCTGGAACCGCGAACCCGAACAACGTGGGGCCGAGCCTGAGCGCCGGCAGCGGATCGCTCGACCTCGCCGCCGTCTGCCCGGCCACTATCGTGGTTCAGGCCGCCTGGACCCCGGAGGCCGAACACGGTGCGCTCTATCACCTGCTTGGTCAGACGTACACGATCGACGAGGCGAAGAAGAAGGTCAGTGGCCCGCTCGTCGCCGACGGTAAGGATACCGGCGTCAAGATCGAAATTCGGGCGGGCGGGCCGGCGATCGGCTTCCAGAACGCCGGTGCCCAGATGTACGCCGACCCCAGCATCATGCTTGGTCAGGTGGCCACCGATGACGCCATCGGGCTCTCGGCCAAGCAGCCGGTGGTCGCGGTTGTGGCCCCGTTCGATATCGCGCCTTACATGATCATGTGGGACCCGGCCACGCACCCCGAGTTCCACTCCATCGTGGACATCGGCAAGTCGGACACCACCGTCCTGTACTTCAACGGGGCGACCTATATGGACTATCTGACCGGCTCGGGCATTCTCAAGCGCAGCCAGGTCGACGGCTCCTACGACGGCAGCCCGACGCGGTTCCTCAGCGAGAAGGGCAAGGTCGCCCAGCAGGGCTTCGCCACCAATGAGCCGTTCGTCTACGAAAAGGCAATTGACGCCTGGAAGAAGCCGGTGCAGTTCCAGCTGATCCACGACACCAACTACCCGATCTACCCCGAGGCGATCGTGGTGCGGGCCGACAAGAAGGCCGAGAACGCGGCCTGCCTGAAGAAGCTGGTGCCGCTCATCCAGCGCTCACAGATCGGCTACGTGCAGAACCCGACCGCGACCAACGACCTGATCATCAAGCTCAATGACGCCTTCAAGGGTTTCCCCTACTCCAAGGACCAGGCCGCGTACAGCGTCAGCCAACAGCTCAAACTCAAGATCGTCGGCAACGGCGCCAACGCGACGCTCGGCGACTTCGACCCCGACCGGATCAAGCGGGTCATCGATATCGTCGGCCCCATCTACACCAGCCAGCGCAAGGAGATCAAGACCGGGCTCGGACCGCAGGATCTCTTCACCAACGAGTTCATCGACCCGAGCATCGGCCTGGCCGGGTAGTGCCCGGACCCGCGCTGGCCGAGGTCGCCGCCGACGCGGCCAGGCGGGCTCCCGAGCCCGCCGCGCTGCAGCGGCTCGTCACGGCCCTGACCAGCGCGTCGATAGAAGTGTCCACGGTGGAGGCGGTGCGCCGCGCCGCCTCCACCGACTTCGCGCACCTGTCGCCGATACTGCCCGGATTGCTGCCCGCCCGGCCGGCCGACGCGGTGGTGCTACCCCGCTCGATCGAGGAGCTCACCACGGCGGTAGCGCTCGCGCACGGCCATGGCGTGCCGATCACTCCGCGCGGCAAGGGCACCGGCAACTACGGCCAGGCGGTGCCGCTGGCCGGCGGCATCGTGGTCGACCTCACCCGAGTCGACCAGGTGCTCAACGTCGGCCCTGGCTGGGTCCGCGCGCAAGCCGGCAGCACATTCGTCGCGCTCGAGGCGGCGGCCCGCCGGCACGGCCAGGAGCTGGCGATGAGCCCGACGACCGTGGGGAGCACGCTGGGCGGTTTCCTCGCCGGCGGCGCTGGCGGAGTCGGCTCGATCGAGCACGGCTGGCTCTGGGATGGGTTCGTGCTCGCGCTCGACGTGATCACCTGCCCACCCGGGGCCGAGCTCCTGACCGTCGCCGGCGATGACTGCCGACCCTACCTGCACGCGTACGGGGTCACCGGCATCATCGCGGCCGCCACGGTGCAACTGCGCCCGGCGCGGGACTGGACCGCCGTGCTGGCATCGTTCCCGGCCGATGCGGCCACACCGGCCGCCGACGCCGGTCTGGCCGCGATGCGCCTGGACCCGCCGCCCCGCTCGGTCTCCCTTGATGATCCTTCGCTGGTCGCGCTCTACCCGCCCGACCAGGCCATGCCGCCGTCCCGGTTCAGCCTGCGCTGCACAGTGGACACCTCGACCGTCGACCGGCTGCACGACATCGTGACGGCGCACGGCGGTCGCGTCGAGGCCGTGCGGCCCAGCGCCCCCGGCTACCTCGCCACGCTCGCCTTCAACCACGTGACGCTGCGAGCCCGCCAGGCCAACTCGCAGCTGTGCCATCTGCAGGTCTCCGGAGACGCCCTTCGGCACCGCCGGGACGACGTGCTCGCCACACTGCCCGGCGCGATGCTGCACCTGGATGGCCTGCGTACCCACGCCGACCCGGCCGATGCGGCGGCCGGGCGCGGGTACGGCGGACTGCTGCTCTCCGAGTTCCGCGACACCGCGACGCTCTACGCGGGCGTCGCCGCGCTGCGCCAGCTCGGTGTCTACGTCGTCGATCCGCACACCTGGCTGCTCGACGGGCCCGCCCTGCCGGCGATCCGGCAGACCGCGCGCCGCAACGACCCGGCCGGCCTGCTCAACCCGGGCAAGCTGCCCCCGCCGAACGGCGCATCGGCCGGCTCGTGAGGGCGAGCCGGGTCAGGCGTGACCCAGGAACCGTTCGCCAGCGTGCTCGATCCGCTTGATCTCGGTGCGGAAGAACCGGACGATCTCCGCGCACGCCTGCGGGTCAACCGGCCCGCCCTTGCTCTTGGGCAGATCCGGGTACGGGCTGCCGAGCACGAAGATGTTCTCGTCGTTGTACTGGTTGGCCGGTGCCGTGTAGTTGAACGAGCCGGCGATGGTGATCGCCTCATCGATCACCATGAGCTTGTGGTGCAGCTTGCCGAAGGCCGGCGTGCGCTTGGGGGCGAAGAGCTGGATGCCGCTGCGGTCGAGGTCGTGGGTGGCGGCCCACTTCTGCACCCCTTGGCCGGGGTCGACCGCACCGCTCACGTCCCGCTTCGCCTCGGCCAACGCGATCATCGCGTCGTCGATGCCGGAGGACCCGGCGAACGTGAAGATGGCGAAGTCGACCCGCTCCTTGGCCTTGAGCATCTGCTTCATGATCTCCAACTCGGGCGTGTGGTCGGGGGCGAAGAGGACTTTGACCGGCACCCCGCCCAGGTTGTACGCGCGCGGCACGTCGCCGTGCCGGCCCCGCCCGAACTCGCCGGCCCGGATCTGGAGGAACTCGGTGGCGTACTCGCCGCAGATCCGCGCATCGTGAAAGACCACGACGTGGTTGAGGTTGCGGTGGCAGTCGGTCACGGTGAAGTTGGCCGAGCCCGACAGGATGGCCGAGGTCGGCGTCGCCCGGCCGCGGTAGTCGCGGACAATGAACTTCTGGTGGAAGATTGCCGGGTTGTAGTCAGCTTTAACGTCCACATTGCACCGCAGGAGGGCGGAGAAGATCCGGCGGTTCTCGGCCAGGCTGCGGGCGCCGGCCTCCTCGGCCCACTGCACGCGGCGCCGGGCGGTCGCTCACCCTGCCGTGGCCGCACTGACGGTAGCGCCGCCGTGAGCAGGTAGTCCTGCTCCATCACCATCCGGACATTCACCCCGCGGAACCGAGCATCCAGGATGGCCTGCGCGATCACCTCGTTGTCAAGCTCCTGCACGGCTATGTCTAGTGTGGACCGCGCGCCGGCGATGAAATCAACGATCACCGGCTCGAGCGCATCGGCCGCCCCGAGCTCGGGCGGCCCGACAAAGCCCTGAATCTTGCCGTCGGCGAAATCAGCCATGCGTCCAGGGTCGCATCCACGGCGCCGCGGAAAGGCCGGAGTCCGTGATTTGACCGAGCTGGGCCAGGCGGCGCGTCCGGCCGGGAGGGCCGCCCATCCGGCCCGGCCGCGGCCGACCCAGGGACGAGCGAGCCCCGAGTGCGGTGAACGCACCCCGGGCTCGCGGCCCGCCGTCGGCCGGTCGGGCACTCGCCGGCCGGCGACGAGCGCCGGAGGGTGGTGTACGGTGTGTCGGGGGCCGAGCCGACTCGTGGCGCGCGGGCCGCGCCGCTCGTGCTCGGTATGGTTCGCCCGCCCGTGGTCACCGTCCACGATGGTCCGTCGCGTTCGGGGGTGGCGACGGCCCTCGTTCACACAGGATGCGAGTGGAGAGCGGATCCCGTCATGGAACCTCCCGCCCGGTGCCGAGCGCATAGGCGCCTCCGGCTATATTGGAGCGTTTCTAAATCCCAGTCAATGCATGATCTTCGACGTAATTCCCCTAGGGGTGCGATTGCGGGTCCGGCTCACCGTTGCTCTGCCGCTGGCCGCGTCCACGTCGGAACCCGCGGACCAGGGCGGCGAAGCCAATCGTGATCCACACCACGTTGAGAAAGGCCGACGGCAACGCCCCGAAGTAGGTGGAGTTGACCATGAGGGCGAGCGCTCCGGCCACGTTCGTCACCTGGAACCGGGCGCTCTCCGCCGGCAGGCGGCCCGTCGAGACCAGGGCATAGGCCACGAGCAGGCCCACGGCACCGACCCAACCCAACACGTTAACGACGAGGGTCACCCCAATATCTCAACGCATCCAGGCGCCGGGGTCGTCAGCGCCTTCCCTTGGCGACCGGCGTTAACCTGTCGCCATGCCGGTGTACATCAAGACGGTCACCTTCGACTGCGCCGACGCGCTCGTGGTCGCGCGGTTCTGGGCGAGCGCCCTCGGAACCGACGTGGACGACGAGGCGACAGCAGACCGAGCGTACGTGGAGGCTCCCGGCTGGGGCGGGCCCAACATGTGGTTTGTCCGCGTGCCCGAGCCGAAGACGGCCAAGAATCGGCTGCACTTCGACCTGCGCGCCCAGGGCTCTGTCGAGGCCGAGGTGGCCCGGCTCGTGGAGCTGGGCGCGAGCGTCGCGAACGTCGGCGCTGACCTGACCGTGATGCGTGATCCCGAAGGCAACGAGTTCTGCGTCGAGTGACTTCCGGTCCGGTTGATCACACCTTCCTCCTCGAAGCAGGCTGAGGTCCCGTTCCCAGCGCTGCCGTCCACACCTCCGCGGGCGGCGTACGGCTGGGCGACTTGCCCTGAGCGGCTTGGTCTGCCCGGCGCACGTTGATCGCCAGAGCCTTCGGTCGTAGCGGTGCCCCGGGCCTCGTGGCGACCGCGTCGAACGGCTGTGCTTGGATCGATCACGGGAGGGACCGGGCATGGCCGGCGCAATCGGCGCTACTCGTGACCGCGAGGCACGCCCCATCAACCCCGGCGGGCTGGGAGCGGTCAGCGACACGCGTACGTACAAGACGCGTCGGGGCCGGATGCGGGTGGGTCGGGCCGATGCGATGGTGTCGCTGTTTCCGAGGTACGGCGTGCCCGAGAGCGTCGAGCCGCTTGACTGGTCGGTGTTGTTCGGCCGGCGCGTGCCGTTAGTGCTGGAGATAGGTTCGGGTATGGGCGAGGCGACCGTGGCGATGGCGGGCGCCGACCCGGGTCGGGATTATCTTGCCGTGGAGGTGCACACCGCCGGTGTGGCGAACCTGCTCGGGCTCGTCGAGGCGGCGCAGCTGACCAACGTACGGGTGGCGCACGCCGACGCGGTAGCGCTGCTCCGGAACCGGGTTCCGACCGCGAGCGTCAACACCATCCACGTCTTCTTCCCCGACCCGTGGCCCAAGGCGCGCCACCACAAGCGCCGGCTTGTGCAGGCCGAGCGAGTGCGCCTGCTGGGTGACCGACTCGGGCCGGATGGCGTCCTGCATTGCGCCACCGACTGCGTGAGTTACGCCTACGAGATGCTTGAGATCCTCGACGCCGCGCCGGAATTCGCGAATGTCCACTCAGGATTCGCACCGCGCCCGTCCCATCGGCCCGATACCCGGTTCGAGCAGCGCGCCCGGGCGGCCGGGCGGGGCTCGTACGATCTCGTGTTCCAGCGCGTCGCCCGAGACCGAGACTCAGCATGAGTCTGACCGCGGCGGTGGCTCGCCTCGATCGGGCGGCGCCGCCCGGCCCCGACGCGGTCTTCGAAGACTTCGCCGCTTGGGCCGCCGGGCAAGGTCTGCGTCTCTACCCGCATCAGGAGGAGGCGCTTATCGAGATCGTTTCGGGCGCCAACGTGATCCTGAGCACGCCGACCGGGTCCGGCAAGAGCCTCGTCGCCACCGGTGCGCACTTTGCCGCACTCGCCGAGAGGCGGCGCACCTTCTACACCGCTCCCATCAAGGCCCTGGTGTCGGAGAAGTTCTTCGCCCTCTGCGACACGTTCGGTCCGGCCGACGTGGGCATGCTCACCGGGGACGCGAGCGTGAACGCCGACGCGCCGGTCATCTGTTGCACCGCCGAGATCCTGGCCAACATTGCGCTGCGCGAGGGTGAACGGGCCGACGTGGGCCAGGTCGTGATGGACGAGTTCCATTTCTATGCGGATCCGCAGCGAGGCTGGGCCTGGCAGGTGCCGCTCATCGAGCTGCCACGGGCTCAGTTCCTGCTGATGTCGGCGACGCTGGGTGACGTCGCACGATTCGTCGACGACCTGACCCGCCGCACCGGAAGGCCGACCGCAGTGGTCAGGTCCGCCGAGCGACCGGTGCCGCTGCTGTTCCACGACGCGATGACGCCACTGCATGAGACCATTGAGGAACTGTTGGTCACCCGGCAGGCGCCGGTCTACATTGTGCACTTCACCCAGGTCGCGGCCCTCGAACGGGCGCAGGCGCTGACCAGCATCAACCTGGCCACCCGGGCCGAGAAGGACCAGATCGCCGAGACCATCGGGAACTTCCGGTTCACCGCCGGCTTCGGTCGCACCCTGTCCCGCCTCGTGCGGCACGGCATCGGCGTACATCACGCCGGCATGCTGCCCAAGTACCGCCGGCTGGTGGAAACCCTCGCCCAGGCCGGGCTGCTCAAGGTGATCTGCGGCACCGACACGCTCGGGGTCGGCATCAACGTGCCGATCCGGACCGTACTCTTCACCGGCCTGTCCAAATTCGACGGTACGAAGACCAGGCTGTTGCAGGCGCGCGAGTTCCACCAGATCGCCGGCCGCGCCGGGAGGGCCGGGTTCGACACCCTCGGCGCGGTCGTGGTCCAAGCGCCGGAGCACGTGATCGACAACGAGCGGGCCCTGGCCAAGGCCGGTGACGACGAGCGCAAGCGCCGCCGGGTGGTCCGCAAGAAGCCGCCCGAGGGCTCGGTCGGCTGGGGCCGGCCCACGTTCGACCGGTTGGTCGCGGCCGAACCGGAAGCGCTGCGCTCCAGCTTCGCGGTGAGCCACTCCATGCTCCTCAACGTCATCGCGCGGCCGGGAGACGCCTTCGCGGCGATGCGGCACCTGCTCACCGACAACCATGAGGATCGCCCAGCGCAGCGACGCCACATCCGCCGGGCGATCGCCATCTATCGCGCCCTGCTCGCCGGTGGTGTCGTGGAGCGACTGCCCGAGCCCGACGCGGAAGGCCGCCGGGTCCGCCTCACCGTCGACCTGCAATGGGACTTCGCGCTCAACCAACCGCTGTCGCCGTTGGCGCTCGCGGCCATCGAGCTGCTCGGCCGGGAGTCGCCGACCTACGCCCTCGATGTGCTGTCCGTCATCGAGTCCACCCTGGACGATCCCCGCCAGGTGCTCTCGGCCCAGCAGTTCAAGGCGCGCGGCGAGGCGGTCGCCCAGATGAAGGCCGACGGTATCGAGTACGAGCAGCGGATGGACCTGCTCGACTCGGTCAAGTACCCCAAGCCGCTGGCCGAACTGCTGGATGCGGCGTACCAGCTGTATCGGCAGGGCCACCCCTGGGTCGCCGACCACCAGTTGGAGCCGAAGTC
>JBLNGJ010000111.1:0-5746 GCA_050264675.1 Micromonosporaceae bacterium | reverse complement strand
CCTGGGCGCTCGGATGCCGCTGCGTGGGCCATTTGGCCAGCGCCCGGGTGAGCTCGGCGGTGAGCCAGGCCGGCACGTGCGCCGGCATCGGTGGCAGCGGTTCGTGCAGTACCCGGTCGCGGAAGGCGGCTAGGTCGGGCCGCGCCGTACCCGGCGCCAGGTACGGTGGGTGCCCGGTGAGCAGCGTCCACAGGCTCGACGCCAGGCTGTACACATCGGAGAGTCCGGACTGCGCCTGGCCGAGGAGTGCCTCGGGCGAGGCGTGCGGCGCCGGGCCGACACCAGCCAACTCACCCGGCTGGGCCGCGCCGAAGTCCACGACCGGTCCGGTGCGCCGCAGCATCGCCGGCCGCACGTCGCCGTGCACCCGGCCGGCCTGGTGGGCGGCGTGCAATGCCGCCGCGGCTGCGACACCGAGCGCCACCACGTCATCGACGGGCAGCGGTCCGTGCTCGCGGAGGATCTGCTCGTACGAGCCGCTCATGGTCCCGTGATGGTAGGGGGTCCACCCCGCCTCCGGCTGGCCGGTCGATAGCCCGTGGTGGCATCGGCGTGCCACGCTGCAGGCGTGTACGAGCAGCCGTACGCCCGCCGATTCGGGCCGATGTTCTTCGCCGCTGTGGCCGTGTTGGCCATTGTCGCCGGCACTGCCAGCTACTTCGGTACCCGGCGGATCCTCGGCGTCGACCCCAACCTGACGGGCGGCGGCGGCCACACCACGAGCCCGACCCCGGTGCCCAACCCCGGCGGGCCGGGCGGCCCCGGCACGGAGGAGCCGACCAGCTCGGCCAGCCCCGACACCGGTCCAACTGGGACGGACACCTCGCCCACGCCCGATCCGGCGGCCGGCTGCCCCGCCGTCACGGCCACCGCGGTGCACGATGCGGGCCTGCCGTCCGAGCTCAAGCTGCTGCTCTATGTGCAGCTGCGCCGAAGCGGCGCCGCCCCGGCCGAGGCATGGGTATGCAAGAACAGCGACGGCACGCTGTTCTACCAGGGGCACATGCGCGGCCGGCCGTTCGAGCTCGCGACCAGCAGCTCCAGCATCCTGCTCGGCACCGGGATCAAGGGTGAGGTGGCCACGGAGGGCAGTGGCTTTGTCGCGACCAACGTCGAGCCCGACAAGCGCACCGAGTACCACGTCTCGGCGGAGGCCTTCAAGCTCGTCCTCGACCCCGGCGGCGAGACGGTCTACGAGGTGGTCCGCGCGGTCCAGCCTCAGTAGCCGTCCGGCCCAACGGGCGGGCTCCGGGGCGATTGGGCGCTGCGGTCGGTCGCCTGGGAGGATTGGTGGGGCGCGCGGGAGTGCGTCCGTCCAGGGATCGGACCAAGATCAGCATCGCGGAGGTCGGCCGCACCGTGGCTCAGTACATCTACACCCTTGAAAAGGCCCGTCGGGCGCACGGCGACAAGCTCGTGCTCGACGACGTCACCCTCGCCTTCCTGCCCGGCGCCAAGATCGGCGTGGTCGGGCCGAACGGGGCCGGCAAGTCCAGCCTGCTGCGCATCATGGCCGGCCAGGACCGGCCGACCAACGGTGAGGCCCGGCTCATGCCCGGCTACACGGTCGGCCTGCTCGCCCAGGAACCTCCGTTGACCGAGGACAAGACGGTGCTCGGCAACATCGAGGAGGCCGTGCACGAGACGAAGACCAAACTGGCCCGGTTCAACGAGATCGCCCTGTTGATGGTGACCGACTACAGCGACGAACTGATGGCCGAGATGGGCCAGCTGCAGGAGGACCTCGACCACGCCGACGCCTGGGACCTCGACGCCCGGCTCGAGCAGGCGATGGACGCGCTGCGCTGCCCGCCGCCCGACGCCGACGTGACCCCGCTCTCCGGTGGCGAGCGGCGGCGGGTGGCGCTGTGCAAGCTGCTGCTGCAGCAGCCCGACCTGTTGCTGCTCGATGAGCCCACGAACCACCTCGACGCGGAGAGCGTGCAGTGGCTCGAGCAGCACCTGGCCAAATACCCGGGCACGGTGGTGGCGATCACCCACGACCGCTACTTCCTCGACAACGTGGCCCAGTGGATCCTCGAGCTCGACCGTGGGCGCGCCTTCCCGTATGAGGGCAACTACTCGACCTACCTGCAGAAGAAGGCCGAGCGGCTGGCGGTGCAGGGCCGCAAGGACGCGAAGATGCAGAAGCGGCTCACCGACGAGCTCGAATGGGTGCGCTCCAACGCCCGCGCCCGGCAGACGAAGTCACGGGCCCGGCTCCAGCGCTACGAGGAGATGGCGGCCGAGGCCGAGAAGACCCGCAAGCTCGACTTCGAGGAGATCCAGATCCCGCCGGGGCCGCGCCTGGGCAACCTGGTCATCGAGGCGGAGAACCTGCGCAAGGGCTTTCGCGGAGTTCGCGACGCGAACGGCCAGCCCAGGGGCGACCGGGTGCTCTTCGACAACCTGTCGTTCTCGTTGCCGCGTAACGGAATTGTCGGCGTCATCGGGCCCAACGGCGTCGGCAAGACCACTCTGTTCAAGATGATCGTGGGCCTGGAGCAGCCCGACGCCGGCTCGGTGCGGGTCGGCGACACGGTCAAGCTGTCCTATGTGGACCAAGCTCGGGCCGGGCTGGACCCGACCAAGACGGTGTGGGAGGTGGTCTCCGACGGCCTGGACCACCTCATGGTGGGCAAGGTGGAGATGCCCAGCCGGGCCTACGTGGCGGCGTTCGGCTTCAAGGGTCCAGACCAGCAGAAGCCGACCGGCGTGCTCTCCGGCGGAGAGCGCAACCGGCTCAACCTGGCGCTCACGTTGAAGATCGGCGGCAACGTGATCCTGCTCGACGAGCCGACCAACGACCTGGACGTGGAGACGTTGTCCAGCCTGGAGAACGCGCTGCTCGACTTCCCCGGTTGCGCCGTGGTGATCTCGCACGACCGGATGTTCCTGGACCGGGTCGCCACGCACATCCTGGCCTGGGAGGGCGATGACGAGAACCCGGCCCGGTGGTTCTGGTTCGAGGGCAACTTCGAGGCGTACGAGAAGAACAAGATCGATCGACTGGGAGCGGAGGCGGCCCGCCCGCACGCGGTGACCTACCGCAAGCTGACCCGTGACTGACCCGGCGCCGGCGATCTACCACGCGCAGGTGCGCTGGTCGGACCCGGACGTCATGGGCCACGTCAACCATGCCCGGTACCTGTCCTACTTCGAGGACGCCCGCATGGAGCTGCTCTCCACCTCACCCAGCGGCCTGGCCGGGGCGCCGGACGACCGCGGCTACATCGCCGCCCGGGTCGCGGTGGACTACCTCTACCCGGTGCGCTTCCGCCCGGGGTTGACCCTGCGCGTGCAGACCGCGGTCACCCGTATCGGCACGTCGTCGTGGACGTTGCAGGCCGAGCTTTACGACGGCGAGCAGCCGGTGGCGCGTTGCGAGTCCGTGCTGGTGGCCTACTCGTACACCAAAGGGTCGGCCCGGCCGCTGGAGGCAGACGAGCGCGACTTCTGGACGCGTTACCTGCGCCGATGAGATGAAGTACGTCTATCACTGCCCGCTGCGCTGGTCGGACATGGATGTCTACGGCCACGTCAACAACGCGCGGTTCCTCACGCTCTACGAGGAGGCCCGGGTGGCGTTGATGTTCGTCGCCGCCCGCGAGCAGGGGCTGACCTCGTTCGAGCAGGGCATCGTCATCTCCCGTCACGAGGTCGACTACCTGCGTCCGGTGGACTACGGCGCCCAGGTCCAGGTCGAGCTCTGGGTCGAGGAGATCCGTCCGAGCCGGTTCACCATCGCCTACGAGATGCGCGCCGGCCAAGCGGTCGCGTCCCGGGCCCGGTCGGTCTGCGTACCCTTCGACCTGGGCCGGCAGCGACCGCGCCGGCTCTCCGAGGCCGAGCGGGCGTTTCTCAGCGACTGGACGGCCCAGCCGTGATCGAGGGCCGGGCCGACGCCGCGGCGTTCCTCACCCGGCTGCTGCGGCTGGACCCGGCCGCGCTGGTCCGGCTGCGCCCGGTCTCCGCCGGCGAGCTCGCGGCCGGCCAGGTCTCCGCCGGCCAGGTCTCCGCCGAGCGGGTCGAGCTGTGGGCCATGCTGCCGTTCAAGGTGCTGGTGGTGCGCACGGTCGCCGCGAAGGCGCCGGTCGACGTGACCGTGGCCGCGGCCGAGCTGCTGGCGGCCACGACCGACCCGGCGGCGCCGCACCCGGTCGCCCGCGACGCACAGTGGCACCACCCCTTACCGCCGGCCCGCGGCCGGGTATTGGAGGTGCTGCCGATGGCCGACGTGATCCGGGTGGCCGCCGCGGCCGAGGCGACCCTGCGCGCGGCGGCTGCGCAGGGCGTGGGCGGACGGGCGGTGGGGGAGCGGGTTCTCCGCGAGGCGCTACTCGACCACGTGCCGATCGTGGTGACCGGACCCGACGGCGAGCGGTTTGACGTGCCGCAGCGGCTGGTCCAGGGCTTGGTGCGGATGGGTTTCGTGGCTCGACGCGGTCAAGGTTCGCCATCCGAAGACATCACTAACGGTGATGATTCGGTCACGATACGGTTGGCGGCACGCTGGCTGGGGCTCGCCGCACCGTTTGGTTCTGCCTGGTACCGCCCGAGTTCAGGTCTTCGTGTGCACTGAGGGGTTGACGCGCCGACCGGTCGTTCAGATGATGTGCCTTCATACGAAAAGCTCGCTCGCCAGCCCCGAGCCCTACCCCGGGAATGGCGGTCCGAGTAGCGTCGGCGCGGACCCAGAACGCGACCGGCCCTGTGCGACATGGGAGTGGGAGGTCCGTCGGCGATGCCTTGGTGGCCTTTGTGGGGTACGCAGCGCGCGCGTTCGCGTACGCGCGGTGCTGGCGTAACCGAGCTGGGCGAGGAGATGCGCCCGAGCGACACGTCCGGGACGGGCGGTGTCCTCGGTACCACAGCGGTAGAGACCGCGTTCCGTTTGGAGATACCCGCCCAACGGGGGCCCGAGTCCGTGGTACGTCCGGTGACGATGCTCCGCATCGCCGAGTCGCTGGACCGCCTGGAGATCCGTTATCTGACCGACGGCGATGGCAGCCTGCTGGCGATGTGGGAGCGGCACGCGCTGCTCTTCGCGCTGGAAGGCCCGGACGACGAGATCATGGTCATGCGCGGCCGGCCGCACGCGACCGTGCCGCCGGACTGGGCCGACCGCTCCTACCGGGTGGTCAACGAGTGGAACCACACCCGCCGGTTCTGCAAGGCCTACGTCGGCGACCCCACCGAGCGTGGCCAACTGCCGATCTACGCGGAGATTCAGGTGCCGCTGCTCTCCGGCGTGCACGACGCCCTGCTGGACGAGATGCTCGACTGCGCAGCGGCGGTCACCAGCGCGTTCGTCGACTGGCTCTACGACGAGGGCGCCCTGCTCTGATCTGGTCGACGGCGTGATAGACCACCCGGGCCGCGCTCAGGTGATCGATGGCGTGCCCGGCGCGTCGAGCCACTCGTCAATGAGCGCGGTGAAGTCACGCCCGGTACGGCGGTTGACGAACGTGGTGAAGGCCGCTCGGTCGACCGGCTGGTTGCGCTGGCTCTGCACCCAGTCCCGGGCGAGCGCGAAGAACGCGTCGCTGCCCAGGGCCAGGTGCAGCTCACGCAGCAGCAGTGCCGGCCCCACGTAGACGTTGTTCTCCGCGAAGTGATCCGGTCGCGGATGTCCGGGCGGGCCGGCCTCCGCTCGCGAGATCCGGTCCCGCTCGCGCGCCCAACTCAGCCAGGCGGTATCGCTCTTGGTGCCCTCGTCGATCGACCAGAGCCACTGGGCGTACAG
>JBLNGJ010000110.1:0-9985 GCA_050264675.1 Micromonosporaceae bacterium | reverse complement strand
CGCCCGGGCCGATGCGCGGAGACCGGACCACGCCGGCTACTCCACGTGTTGGCCCTTGCCGACCACGACGACACCGTTGTCCGACACGGTGAACCGCTGGCGATCGCGCTCCGCGTCCACGCCGATCTCGACGCCCTCGGCGACCGTCACGTTCTTGTCCAGGATCGCGTTGCGGACCACCGCGTGGCGGCCGATGTCGACACCCTCCATCAGCACCGAACCGTCCACGTGGGCCCAGGAGTGCACCCGGACATTGGGCGAGACGATCGAGTTCTCCACCAGCGAACCGGAGATCACCGCTCCCGGCGAGACCATGCTGCTGATGGCGCGCCCGACCCGCTCCTGCCACCCGTGCACGAACTTCGCCGGCGGCCACGGCCGGTTCTCGGTGTAGATAGGCCACTCGTAGTTGTAGAGGTTGAAGATCGGGTGGATCGAGATGAGGTCCATGTGGGCCTCGTAGAACGAGTCCAGCGTTCCCACGTCGCGCCAGTAGCCGCGGTCGCGTTCGGTGCTGCCCGGCACGTTGTTCTGGGCAAAGTCGTAGATGCCGGCCTCACCGCGCTCGACCAGCAGCGGGATGATGCTGCCACCCATGTCGTGCTTGCTCTCGGCGTCCTGCGCGTCCTCCGTGATCGAGTCGATGAGCACCTTGGTGGTGAAGACGTAGTTGCCCATCGAGGCGTAGACCTGGTCCAGCGCGTCGGGCAGGCCCTGGGCGTCGCGGGGCTTCTCGCGGAAGGCCCGGATGCGCTGGCCGCCGTCGTCGACGTCGATGACACCCAACTGGTGCGCCATCGCCAGCGGCTGCCGGATGCCGGCGACCGTGACCCCCGCTCCGGTGGCGATGTGCTGGGCCACCATCTGCTCCGGGTCCATGCTGTAGATGTGGTCGGCGCCGAAGACGATGACGTAGTCGGGGTGCTCGTCGTAGACCAGGTTGAAGCTCTGATAGATCGCGTCGGCCGAACCGGCGAACCAGCGTGGTCCGAGCCGCTGCTGCGCCGGCACCGGGGTGATGTAGTTGCCGAGCAGGTTCGACATGCGCCACGTCTTGGTGATGTGGCGGTCGAGCGAGTGGGACTTGTACTGGGTCAGCACGACGATCTTCAGGTAGCCGGCGTTGACCAGGTTGGACAGCGCGAAGTCGACCATGCGGTACATGCCGCCGAACGGCACTGCCGGCTTGGCCCGGTCGGCCGTGAGCGGCATCAGCCGCTTGCCCTCTCCGCCGGCCAGCACCACCGCGAGGACCTTGGGAGCAGCCATGTTCCGACGCTAGCGATCCCGATCGCCCCGCACCAGCCAAACCGGACCAGGCGACAGACTAGTGTCGGGGCGTGGGGATGGCGCCGCGCATCGACCTGCTCACCCGCGAGTACCCGCCCGAGGTGTACGGAGGGGCCGGGGTGCACGTCGAGTACCTGGCGCAGAACATGCGTTCGCACGCCGACGTCCGGGTGCACTGCTTCGGCGCGCCCCGGCCGGGCGAGCCGGGCGTTACCGCGTACCCGGAACCCCCAGGCCTGACCGGCGCGAACCCGGCGCTCTCCACGATGGGCATCGACCTGCAGATGGTGGCCGGGTGTACGGGCACCGACCTGGTGCACAGTCACACCTGGTACGCCAACTTCGCCGGCCACGTGGCCAAGCTGCTCTTCGGCGTGCCGCACGTGCTCACCGCGCACAGCCTCGAGCCGCTACGACCGTGGAAGGCCGAGCAGCTCGGTGGCGGCTATGCCCTGTCCTCCTTCTGCGAACGCACCGCCATCGAGGCGGCCGACGCCGTGATCGCCGTCTCCGCGGGGATGCGTCGCGACGTGCTCGCCGCTTACCCGAGCGTCGACCCGGCGCGCGTCCACGTCGTCCACAACGGAATCGACACCGAGGAGTACCGCCCGGACCACGGCACCGACGTGCTGGAGGCGCACGGAATCGACCGGGACCGGCCCACCGTCACCTACGTCGGCCGGATCACCCGCCAGAAGGGCCTGCCGTTGCTGCTGCGGGCGGCCCGCACGCTGCCGCCGGAGGCGCAGCTGGTGCTCCTGGCCGGCACGCCCGACACCCCGGAGATCGGCACCGAGGTGGCCAACCTGGCGACCCGGCTGCGCCGCAGCCGCGGCGGTGGCGTGGTCTGGGTCCGCGAGATGCTGCCCAAGCCGGCGGTGCGCCAGATCCTCACGCACAGCACCGTGTTCGTCTGCCCCTCGGTCTACGAGCCGATGGGCATCGTGAACCTGGAGGCGATGGCCTGCGAGACCGCCGTGGTGGCGACCGCGACCGGCGGGATTCCGGAGGTCGTCGAGCACGGCGAGACCGGCCTGCTCGTCCCGATCGAACAGGCGTCGGACGGCACCGGCACGCCGCTTCACCCGCGGCGGTTCGTGGCTGACCTCGGCCGGGCGATCAGTGAGCTGGTCAGCGACCCGGATCAGGCCGCGGCGATGGGCCGAGCCGGCCGCAAACGGGCGGTCGAGCGCTTCTCCTGGGCGGCCGTCGCCGAGCGCACGCTGGAGGTCTACCAATCGGTCCTCCGCGAACGCTGATCGGCCAACCGGCACAATGGCCTCGATGAGACTCACGATCGTGGAGATCACACCCGTCGTGGCGTGCGGCGAACACCCCGCCAAGGCCGTGGTCGGCGAGCTGGTGCCGATCTCGGCGGTGGCGTTCCGCGAAGGCCACGAGGCGGTCGGCGCCAACGTCGCGTGGCAGGGCCCCGACGGCGAACCCGGCCCGTTCACCCGGATGGCCGCCGGCGACTCCGGCACCGACCGTTGGCACGCCGCCATCCGGCCGGATGCGGTGGGTCGGTGGACGTTCACTGTGGAGGCCTTCGCCGACCCGTACCTGACCTGGCGCTCCGGCGTCATCAAGAAGCTCGACGCCGGTCAGGGCCCGGCTGAGCTGGCCAACGACCTCGAGTTCGGCGCTTCGCTACTCGATACCGCGGCGACCGGCATCCCGGAGGACCGGGTCGACGAGGTACGGGCGGCGACCGCGGCCCTGCGCGACGAGGCGCTCGGCCCGGCGCAGCGGGTCTTTCCGGCGCTCGACCTGGCCGACCTGCTCTGGCAGCACCCGGTCCGGCAGCTGGTCACCGCCTCGGCGCCACGGGAGATCTGGGTCGACCGGTCCCGCGCCCTTTTCTCCGCCTGGTACGAGTTCTTCCCCCGCTCCGAGGGCGCGGCGGTCGACCGCGAGGGTCACCCGATCAAACACGGAACCTTCGCCACCGCGACCCGACGGCTGCGCGGCGTCGCCGAGATGGGCTTCGACGTGCTCTACCTGCCGCCGATCCACCCGATCGGACGGGTCAACCGCAAGGGCCGCAACAACGCCCTGGTCGCCCGGGACGACGATGTCGGCTCACCGTGGGCCATCGGCTCAACCGAGGGTGGCCACGACGCGGTGCACCCGCAGCTCGGCACGCTCGCCGACTTCCGCCGCTTCGTCGCCGCGGCCCGCCGGCTCGGCGTCGAGGTCGCGCTGGACCTGGCCCTGCAGTGCGCACCGGACCATCCGTGGGTGCAGGAGCATCCGGAGTGGTTCACCACGTTGCCCGACGGCACGATCGCCTACGCGGAGAACCCGCCGAAGAAGTACCAGGACATCTACCCGCTCAACTTCGACAACGACCCCGAGGGTCTGCGTGCGGAGATCCTGCGGGTGGTGCTGCACTGGGTCGAGCAAGGGGTGCAGATGTTCCGGGTGGACAACCCGCACACCAAGCCGTTCTCGTTCTGGCACTGGCTGATCTGGCAGGTCAAGGCGGTCGACCCGGACGTGCTCTTCCTCGCCGAGGCGTTCACCCGGCCGGCGTTGATGCGCGAGCTGGGCCGGCTCGGGTTCACCCAGTCCTACACGTACTTCACCTGGCGCACGAACGCGCGCGAGCTGCGGCAGTACTGCGAGGAGCTGGTCGCCTCGGCCGACCACATGCGACCAAACTTCTGGCCCAACACGCCCGACATCCTGCACGAGACGCTGCAGCACGGTGGCCCGGCCATGTTCAAGATCAGAGCGGTGCTGGCCAGCCTGCTCTCCCCGTCGTGGGGCATCTACGCCGGCTACGAGCTCTACGAGCACGTGGCCCGCCCCGGCGCCGAGGAGTACCTCGACAACGAGAAGTACCAGCTGCGCCCGCGGCCCTGGGTCGCCGCGGAGAAGGCCGGTGAGTCACTCGCGCCCTACCTGGGCCGGCTCAACGCCATCCGCCGCGCCAACCCGGCCCTGCACTGGCTACGCAACCTCCGCTTCCACGAGATCGACAACGAGACGATGCTCTGCTGGTCGAAGCGGGACGCCGACACCGGCAACACCGTGCTGGTCATCTGCTCGCTGGACCCGTACAACGTCCAATGGGGAAACACCACACTGGACATGCCGGCGCTCGGCTTCGACTGGCACGAGCGAATGCACGTGCACGACGAGATCACCGGCGCCTCCTACACCTGGGGGCAGCACAACGCGGTCAAGCTGGAGCCGGACGAGCCGGCCCACGTGTTCATCGTGGAACACAACAACGCGCCGACGAAACGCGCCCGCGAGCCCAAGCCATGAACGCCGCTCTGGACCAGCTGATCGCCGGTGCGGCGCACGACCCGCATGCGGTGCTCGGCGCGCACCCCCGTGACAACGTCACCGTGGTGCGCACGCTGCGCCGGGGCGCCGGCGAGGTGGTGCTGGTCGAGGGTGACCGGAGCCACCCCATGCGCCGGGTGCACGACGAGGGCCTCTTCGAGGCCGAGATGCCCGGCACGGTGCTCGACTATCGGTTGGAGGTCGACGGGCGCACGGTCGACGACCCGTACCGCCACCTGCCCACCCTGGGTGAGCTCGACCTGCTGCTGATCGGCGAAGGCCGCCACGAGCGACTGTGGACGGTGCTCGGCGCCCACCCCCGGCCCGGCGGCACCGCGTTCGCCGTCTGGGCCCCCAACGCCCGCGGCGTGCGGCTGGTCGGTGACTTCACCGGCTGGGGTCCGCACGACGGGTGGCCGATGCGCTCGCTCGGCGCGAGCGGCGTCTGGGAGCTGCTGGTGCCGGAGGCGGAGATCGGGCACCGCTACAAGTACCGGATTCTGGGTCGCGACAGCGTGTGGCGGGAGAAGGCCGATCCGCTGGCCGCCTACGCGGAGGTGCCGGAGCGCACCGCTTCGGTGGTCTACGCGTCCAGTCATGAGTGGGGTGACGCGGACTGGCTCGAGCGGCGCCGCAGCCGCGTGCCGCACCAGGAGCCGATGAGTGTCTACGAGGTCCACCTCGGATCCTGGCGGCCCGGGCTCAGCTACCGCGAGCTCGCCGAGGAGCTCACCGCCTACGTGACCGAGGCTGGTTTCACCCACGTCGAGCTCCTGCCGGTGATGGAGCACCCGTATGGCGGGTCGTGGGGTTACCAGGTCACCGGCTACTACGCGCCCAGCGCCCGCTACGGCGACCCGGACGGGCTGCGCCAGCTCATCGACCGGCTGCACCAGGCCGGCATCGGGGTCATTCTCGACTGGGTGCCGGCCCATTTCCCCCGCGACGCGTGGGCGCTGGCCCGGTTCGACGGGACGCCGCTCTACGAACACGCCGACCCGCGCCGCGGCGAGCACCCCGACTGGGGCACGCTGATCTTCGACTACGGCCGGCGCGAGGTGCGCAACTTCCTGATGGCCAACGCCCTCTACTGGCTGGACGAGTTCCATGCCGACGGCCTCCGGGTGGACGCGGTCGCCTCGATGCTCTACCTCGACTACTCCCGGCAGCCCGGCGGTTGGGAACCCAACGTCCACGGTGGACGCGAGAACCTCGACGCGGTCTCGTTCCTGCAGGAGGTCACCGCCACCGTCTACAAGCACCACCCAGGGGTGCTGATGGTGGCCGAGGAGTCCACCGCTTGGCCGGGCGTGACCGCGCCGACCTCCGCCGGCGGGCTGGGTTTCGGCTTCAAGTGGAACATGGGCTGGATGCACGACACGCTGCAGTACCTGAGCAAGGAACCCATCTACCGCCAGTACCACCACAACCAGATGACCTTCTCAACCATGTACGCGTGGAGCGAGACGTTCCTGCTGCCGATCAGCCACGACGAGGTGGTGCACGGCAAAGGCTCGCTGGCGGCGAAGGTGCCCGGCGACTCGTGGCAGCGCAAGGCAACCGTGCGGGCCCTGCTCGCGTACATGTGGGCCCACACCGGCAAGCAGCTGCTCTTCATGGGCTGCGAGCTGGCCGACGATCGCGAGTGGAGCGAGGAACGCGGTCTCGACTGGGGCCTGCTCGACGACCCGACCCACGCCGGGGTGGCCCGGCTGGTGCGTGACCTGAACGCGGTCTACCGCGACCGCTGCGCCCTCTGGTCACAGGACACCACGCCGGGCGGGTTTCGCTGGCTGGTGGCCGACGACGCGCCGCGCAACGTCTTCGCCTTCGAACGCATCGGTACGGACGGCTCCAGCCTGGTCTGCGTGGTGAACTTCGCCGCGATCGCGCACGAGGGTTACCGACTGCCGCTGCCCCGGGGCGGGCGCTGGCAGGAACTGGTCAACACCGACGCCGAGATCTACGGCGGCTCCGGCGTGGGCAACCTCGGCGCGGTTCAGGCCGAGGGCTCCCCGGACGGCCCCGCGGTGGCCACGGTGCGGGTGCCGCCGCTCGGCGGGCTCTGGCTCGCCCCGGCCTGATCCTTTGCCTGGTTGAGCCCGTCGGCGGTCAGCCGGTAGAGGTGACGCAGCGGACGCCCCGGCCGCGGGTCGCTCTCCCAGTTCGCCTCGAGCAGCCCACGGTCGCAGAGCCGGATCAGGATCGGATAGAGCGAGCCGGCCTTGAGCCCCACCTGCTGGCCGAGTTCGTAGCCGTAGCGCCATGAGGCCGGATCAGCCGCCAGCGCGGCGAGCACGGCCGCGGTCTGCGGCGAGGGCCGACGAGCGCGGGGCATTCGATAACTCTATCTACGTAGATATACCCACGCAAGATTCGTGGTCGCCAGCGTCAGTCGCCAGCCGGCCCGACTTGAAGTGGCGGGGCCAGCCGTGCCAAGGTCGCCAGAGCGGCAGTTTGCCGTCGGTGAGCAGGTCAGGAGGTACGCATGACCTGGGTCGGCATGAGCGCGGTGCGCATCGCGGCGGCGGTGCGGGCCGGCGAGGTCAGCGCGGCCGAAGTGGTCGCTGACCACCTGGCCGTCATCGACCGCCACGACGAGACTCTCGCCGCCTTCCGGGTGGTACGCCGGGACGAGGCCCTGGCCGAGGCTCGCGAACTCGACGCTCGCGCCGACCGGGCGTCGGCGCCACTGAGTGGGGTTCCGATCGCGGTCAAGGAGAACACCGCCGTGGCCGGCCTGCCCACCTGGAACGGCTCGGCCGCCGCCCGCTCTCCGGTCGCCACCAGCGACCACGAGGTGGTGCGACGGCTGCGGGCCGCCGGCGCCATCGTGGTCGGGGTGACCCGGATGCCCGAGCTGGGCCTGTGGGCCTTCACCGACGACGACACCGCGGTGACGCGCAACCCCTGGCAGCTGCAGCGCACGCCCGGTGGCAGCTCGGGCGGTTCCGCGGCCGCGGTCGCCGCCGGGCTGGTGCCGATTGCCCACGCCAACGACGGCCTCGGTTCAGTGCGCATCCCGGCGGCCTGCTGCGGGCTCGTCGGCATCAAGCCCACCCGTGGCCTGGTGCCGTGCCAGCTCGGCGCCGAAGACTGGTTCGGGCTGACCGAACACGGCATCCTCGCCACCACGGTGGCGGATGCCGCCCTGGGCCTCGCCGTACTCGCCGACACCGCGCCCGACTCGGCCCCGCCGGCCGCGCCCGGCCGGCTACGGATCGCGGTGTCGCTGCGCTCGCCGGTCACCGGCGTACGGGCCGCCAAGCCCAACCGGAGGGCGGTCGCCGCAGCCACCCGCCTCCTCACCGCCGCGGGCCACCAGACCCGGCGGGCCGACCCGACCTACCCGATGTCGCTGGAATTCCGAGGCACCGCCACCTGGTTCGCCGCCGCCTTCCGCGACGCGGCCGCCGCCGGCCTGGACCGCTCGAAGCTGCAGCCGCGCTCGCGCCGCCACGTCGCCCTCGGCGAGTACATGTGGCGGCACGGTCACGTGCGCCAGGCCGACCGGGACGGGTTCCGCTCGCGGTGTCTGGCCTTCTTCGCCGACGGCGGGCACGACCTGCTGCTCACGCCGGTCGTGGCCGGCGCGGTGCCCGAGGCGGCCCGCTGGTCGACCCGGTCGTGGCGTTCGAACATCACCACCAGCGTGCGCTTCGCGCCGTTCGCCGCGCCGTGGAACATCTCCGGCCTGCCCGCGCTGGCAGTGCCGCTGGGGACGGGGCCCGATGGCCTGCCGTTGTCGGTCCAGTTGGTCGGGCCGCCCGGCGCCGAAGGCCGGCTGCTCGCGGTGGCGGCGCAGATCGAGGCGGCCCAGCCGTGGCCCCGACACGCCCCCGGCTGGCCCCGCACCTAGTGAAAGCACGGGCACCCTATTAACGCCTACCGGTAGATAACGGTGCCCCTATTAACCAGAAGGCGAAGCGCGCGGGCCGAGCGGTTCGGCGTTGAGTCGCTCCCACACCGCCGGCGGCAGGAGCCGCTCAGCATCGTCATAGAGCCACACCATCACGTGTGTGTCGAGCAGGATCACGGTCGCCACTCGCCGGACCAGTCAACGTGGACGAGGTCCTCCGGGTCGCCGACAATCGTGCTCGGATGCGGGGACAGCCCCGACAGCTTTGGCGCCGCATCGACAGGCACGATTCGTAGCCGACGCCCACCGCGCTCGACTTTCTCACGGCACCCCGGTAGCCAGCACCTCATCGAGCAGGCGGTACACGTTCTGCCGCAGCTCCGATGCCGTGATCGCGTGTCACCCTCTCGTACGTGCGCCAGGCGTAACAAGTACGTACGAGCACCCCGTTGGAGTCGCCACGATGAGTTGATCTGCCCGGCCGCAGCGGTGAGACTGCTGGACCATGCAGCCGAACACCGCCACGCCGGATCCGACCGCTCCCCGGACTCGGCCGGTCGTCCCCCCGATCTTCCAGAGCGTGAACTTCCACATGGATTCCGTGGCTTACGACGACGTACGAGCGACCGGCGGTCTCAACGAGTACTGGTACAGCCGGTTCGGCAACCCGACCGTGGATGCGGTGGGTGCCGAGATCGCCCGGCTGGAGGGGGCCGAGGCGGGTCAGATGACCAGCAGCGGAATGGCGGCCATCTCGGTCGTGCTGATCAGCCTGCTCCGGGCCGGGGACCGGATGGTCGCCGCGCGGGAGCTCTACGGCGATACGCGTGACCTGCTCGAGCGTGACCTCGCGGGGCTCGGCGTCACTGTCGAACTTGTCGGCGCGGCCGATCTCGACGGCTGGCGCCGCGCCGTCGAGCGGGCGCCGGTGGCGTTGCTCTACGCCGAGTCGCTGTCCAACCCGCAGCTGCGCCTGCTCGACATTCCGGCTCTGGCCGGGTTGGCTCGGTCCGCCGGCGCCCGGCTCGTGGTGGACAACACGTTCGCCACCCCGTTGATGCTGCAGCCGCTGGCGCACGGTGCCGACGTCACGATCAACTCGGTGACCAAGTTCCTCAATGGACACTCCGACGTCACCGCCGGCTGCATCTGCTCGACCACCGAACTACGCCGCGAGTTCCAGCAGCGGGTCATCACCTTGGGCGGATGCCTTGACCCACACGCCGCGTTCCTGGTCTCCCGAGCGTTGCGCACGGTGAACCTGCGCGTCGACCGGCAGATGCGCAGTGCGGCCGAGGTGGCGGCTTACCTGCTCAGCCGTCCAGATGTCGTCGAGGTGATCTACCCCGGGCTGGCGTCGTACCGCCAGCGTGGGCTCGCCGACCGGCTGCTCCCCAGCGACCGGGCCGGTGGCGTGGTCACCTTCGTGGTCGATGGCGGCGACGAGCGGGGGTATGAGTTCATGCGTCGACTGCGGCGGTTGACCGAGGCGACGAGCCTCGGCGGCGTGGAGACCTTGATCAGCATGCCGATCACGTC
>JBLNGJ010000109.1:0-13670 GCA_050264675.1 Micromonosporaceae bacterium | reverse complement strand
CGGCGACGTCGTCGTGCACAACACGGCCGACGGCAGCTTCGCCGGGGCGTCCAACGGGCTAAACGCCCGGCTGACGCTGGGCATCGTGCCCAAGGTGGGCGCCGCGGCAGCGCAGGCGGCGGCCCGGTCGGCGTTTGTCGGAGCGGTGGGCTCGGTCGGCGCGGCCGAGCTGTTCGTCGACGCCAGCCGCGGCGAGGGGGCGCGGCTCGCCTGGGAGACGGTGGTCTCCGGGATGCGCCCGGACGGGCAGACGCCATCGAGGCTGCACGTCAGTGTCGATGCCCTCACCGGTGCCGTGCTCGGCACCTTCGACGACGTCAAGCACGTCAACGGCACCGGCAACTCGATCTACGCGGGCACGGTGACGGTCGACACCACCCTGTCGGGCAACTACGTGATGATCGACCCGTCGCACGGCAACGGCAACACCTGCGACATGAACAACGGCACCACGACCTGCACCAACTTCACCGACGCGGACAACGTGTGGGGCAACGGTGCCCAGTCCAGCGACCAGTCCGCCGCGGTCGATGCCCACTACGGTGCCGCGCTGACGTTCGACTACTTCAAGAACGTGCACGCCCGCAACGGCATCTTCGGCAACGGCGCCGGCGTGCCGTCGCGCGTGCACTACAGCAGCAACTACGTCAACGCGTTCTGGGACGGCGCGCAGATGACCTACGGCGACGGGGCGAGCAACCTCAAGCCACTGGTCTCGATCGACGTGGCCGGGCACGAGATGAGCCACGGGGTGACCGAGGCCCTGTCCGGGCTGATCTACTCGGGTGAGTCGGGCGGTCTGAACGAGGCCACCAGCGACATCTTCGGCAGCATGGTGGAGTTCTTCGCCAACAACAGCTCCGACCCGGGTGACTACCTGGTCGGCGAGAAGATCGACATTAACGGCAATGGGACCCCATTGCGGTGGATGTACAACCCACCGCTGGACGGCGCCTCGCATGGCTGCTGGTCCACCACCACCAACAGCGTGGATGTGCACTACTCCTCGGGGGTCGGTAACCACTTCTTCTTCAACCTGGCCGAGGGCACCGGGTCCACCGCGTTCGGCACCAGCCCGATCTGTGGGTCGGCGCCAGCGGTAGTGGGCATCGGCCGGGCCAAGGCCGAGAAGATCTGGTACCGGGCGCTGGATGTCTACTTCACCACCACCACCCGGTACGTGCTGACCAGCAACCCGGCCAACACCTCCCGGGCCTACACCCTCTCGGCCGCGACTGACCTGTACGGACTGTGCTCGGTGGAGTACAAGACGGTCCAGGCGGCCTGGACCGCGGTCAACGTCGCCGGCAACGACGCGCCGTGCCCCAGCGGGAACGACTTCTCGATCAGCGTGAACCCGACCTCAGGGTCGGTGAACCCGGGCAGTTCGACCACCACGACGGTGAGCACGACGCTGACCAACGGGTCGGCGGAGACGATCACCCTTTCGGCCAGCGGCCTGCCGGCCGGCGCGGGCGCGTCGTTCAACCCGGCGTCGGTGACCACCGGCGGCTCGTCGACGCTGACGATCTCCACGTCGGGGTCCACCCCGCCGGGCACCTACCCGATCACGGTGACCGGCACCGCACCGTCCAATACGCACTCGACGACGTTCACGCTGACGGTGAACGGCCCGCCCGGCTGCTCCGCCACCAACCCGAACGACGTGGCCATCCCGGATCTGTCCACCGTGGAGTCGCTGATCACGGTCTCGGGGTGCGCCGGCAATGCGGGGGCGAACAGCACGGTGGAGGTGCACATCGTGCACACCTACATCGGTGACCTGGTCGTCAACCTGGTCGCACCGGACGGGTCGCTGTACCTACTGCATAACCGCACCGGCGGCAGCGCCGACAACATCGATCAAACCTACACGGTGAACCTGTCCAGCGAGGTGGCCAACGGCACCTGGCGGCTGCGGGTGCAGGATGCCGCGGCGCTGGACACCGGCTTCATCGACAGCTGGACGCTGAACCTGATCGGTGGCGGCGGTGGCACCACGGTGTTCTTCGACAACTTCGAGTCGGCGACGGGCTGGACCACCAACCCGTTGGGTACGGACACCGCGACCACGGGTGCTTGGGAACGGGGCGACCCGGAGCAGACCAGCGACACTGGGGTCAAGCAGCTGGGTACGACGGTCAGCGGCGTCAACGACCTGGTCACTGGTCGGTTGGCCGGTTTGTCGGCGGGCGTCAACGACATCGATAGTGGGCTGACCACGATCCAGTCGGCGCTGATCACGTTGCCATCGACCGGGACGTTGACGTTGACGTTCCAGTACTACCTGGCGCACGGATCAAACTCCTCGAGCGCGGACTACTTCCGGTGCTGGGTCGTCACCGGGTCGACCACACAGGTGTTCCAGAGCCTGGGTGCGGCAGTCAACCGCAACGGGGTGTGGACGGCGTCCGGCAGCATCAGCCTCAGTGGCTTTGCCGGGCAGACGGTCCGGATCCGGTTCGGGGCGGCAGATGCCTCGACGGCCAGCCTGGTTGAGGCCGGGGTGGACGACGTGCGGATCACGCAGTCCTGACCATCAAATGTGAGACGGCAGCTCTGCCAGCCTGGCTGGCAGAGCAGCCGCCGACTGTCAGCAGTGGCGCGGTGCTGCGTTAGAGTCGGAAGGAGTATGCGGAGATGGCGCGCTCGATGGGTCGGGTTTCTGCGGAGTCACGGACGGTTTGTCGGATCGCTGGCGGCCGTCCTGTTCCTGCTTGTCGTGGTCGGCGCGGTCCGCACCTACGGCCCAGCCGGCGGAGGTCTGGTGCTGGGACCGCTCGGCGCTGCGGTCCTGGTCGCCTTCGGCCGTCACCGCGGCCTGACCTGGTCGGATCTTGGTCTGTCGCGCCGCACCTGGGCCCGAGGTGCCGTGCATGCCGTCGTGGCCGTGGCGCTCGTCGCGGCCGTGTATGCGATCGCCGCGACGCTGCCGCTTACCCGGGTGGCATTTGCCGACGTTCGTTACCAGATGCCAGTCCACCAGGCCGTGCTCACAGCGTTGGTCGTCATCCCCGTCGGCACCGTGCTGATGGAGGAGCTCGCCTTCCGGGGCGTCCTGCTCGGTCTGGTCACCCGGCATCGGGGTCCCGGATGGGGTCTTGCCCTGTCGTCGGTGACCTTCGGCGCCTGGCACATCCTGCCCTCGCTGGGGTTGAACCACTCGAACGCTGCCGTGCATGCCGCTGCCGGTGCGGGAACCGGAGGGCAGGTGGGCAGCGTACTGGCGGCGGTGGTGTTCACGGCGCTGGCCGGTGCCCTGCTGGCCGAGTTGCGCCGGCGCAGTGGGAGCATCCTGGCCGCGGCCGGCCTGCATTGGGCCGTCAACGCACTCGCTGTGCTCGTCACGGCGGTCCTGTTTGCTGCCAGGGCCTCCTGACGCCTAGAACGACGACGGCGGCGACCCGTTCAGCAACTGGGTCAGGTGGGTGGTGCGGTCCGGCGTCCAGCCCGCCGGCTTGAGGATGGCGGCCCACGCCGCCACGGTGGCGCCGCGAAAGTAGTGGCCGTGCGTGGTCCTGGTTCGTTGGGCCAGCACCAGGTCGGCGGTGACCTGTAGGAAGGTCAGCACCGGGTACCACCTCATCGCCGGTGACACGTCATAGCCGCGCCGTTCGGCCAGCCAGTCGGGCCGCGCGAACAACAGGCTCGGCGACCACCAGGTCACCGGATCGGAGGCGTTCTGGAGGTAGACCACCCGCGGCGCGGGCCACGGAGCGCCGAACAGCTCAAGGTCCTGTGGTCTGGAGGCGAAGCGCACCGTGCGTCCGTGGTCGTACACCGGAAGGATCTCGGGGCTGCCGGTGTCACGGTCGGCCACCAGGGGCGCCCAGAGGGGGTTGTCGTTGGTGGGTCCCACCCAGAGCGCGCCGTCGGTGCGGCTCATCACCTCGGCCAGGCCGCCGAACGCCGACTCGGAACCGAGTGAGCCGAGGCTTTCGCCGTAGACGAGCAGACGGGGCCGGCGGGTCGGCGGCAGTGCCGACCAGTATGCGTACACCTGGCCGAAGAGCGCACGACCGGCCCGGACCACCCGGTCGCGCTGGTTGAGGAAGGTGATCCAGCTGGGCAGATAGGAGTACTGCACGCCGACGATCGCGCTGTCCCCGCCGGTCAGGTACTCAAGTGCAGCGGCGGCGAACGGGTCTATCCAGCCGGTGCCGGTGGTGGTGACGACGCACAGGACCGCGCGGGACCCGGCGTTGGTCCGCTCGAGTTCACGAACGGCGAGGGCGGCCGCCTGCTCGATGGACGGCGTGGACTTGACGCCCACGTAGACCCGGATCGGTTCCGTGGCCGGTCCACCTGTGTAGGCCCGCAGTTGGGTCAGCGAGGGCCCACCGGAGACGAAGGAGCGACCCTCGCGACCGAGCGAATCCCAGCTGACGAAGGAGTCCGGGCTACCCGAACGGGTTGCCGACGCCGGGATCACGGCCGTGGTGGCGACGGCCTCGTTCGTGGCTGCGGACGCGGCGAGTGCGACCGAGAGAAACCCGTCATGAAAGACGCCGTCAACGACCAGGAGCATCACCAATCCGACGGTGATCCCGCTCACGGCCGCGGCCGGGCGGGTAGGCAGCCGAGACTTGAGCAACTGAGTCGTCAGCCGAACCAGGCCGCGTACGGTCCGGGCCAACCCGATCGCGGCGGCCACCACCACGATCGTCACGAGGAGCACGCGCAGGTACCCGACCCGTGTCGGGCGGGACTCGCCGAGCAGTACGTGCAGTTCGCTCTGCCACAGTGAGCCGTAGTAGACGGACAAGCCGAGAAGGCCGGCGGCCGCCACGAACACCGATCCGCGCAGCCACCGGCGCACCCGAGCGCTCAGGCCCAACCGTCCGCTGATCGTTCGACGCCATGCCCAACCGCCGCCGACGCCTAGCGCGTAGCCGACCACCCCAGAGACCCCGCTGACCAGGCCCTGCACCAGCCAGGTCCGGGGCAGCAAGGACGGTGTCAGCGACAAGCAGACCATCAGGTCAGCAACGACCGCGCCGCCCGGACTCAACCGCAGCCAGCCCAGGAACCGGGTCAACCGGCCGAGGGTCGCACCCATCCACTCATCGTTGCCCGATCGTTGGGCGCGTACAGGGCCGTTCGGCCTTTCTCGCCTCCTGGTGTCATCACTCTTGACGCCGTGCGGTGAGGCGCCACGACGTCCGGTTAGGTCTGGCCGGCGGTGAGGTATCCAACGGTGCTGGCGAACGAGGCGAGCTTTGGATAGTCATCCTCGTCGATCTTCATACCGCTGCATTCACTGAGCAGCTCGACCAGGCGCAGGAAGTCGAGCGAGTCAAGGCGCAGGGTCTCACGAAGGTCTGCGTCGGGCGGTAGGTCGTCGAGGTTGGCCTCCGGCGCGACTTCGAGCACACAGTCGCGGACCATCGTCTCAGCTTCGAAAGTGTTCACAGCTCCTCCGGTCTCTGTAGCAGTTGCCCGACGGTGTTGAGGTACCGCGCGCCGGTCGCACCGTCGGTGGCTCGGTGGTCACCGGCGAGCGTCACCGTTACGGTCGGGCGTACGCCGATGAGGCCGCGGACCGCCCAGGCCCGTTCCACGACCCGGCCGAAGCCCACGAGGGCAACCTGCGGCGGGTAGATGACCCCGAGGATCGACTCGACTCCCTGATCGCCGAGGTTCGAGACGGTGATCGTGGGATCGGACATCTCTGCTCCCCGTAGCCGGCCCGCGCGGGTGCGCGCAACCAGGTCGCGCAGCGCCGCCATGAGATCTGCCAGGTCACGTTGGTCGGCGTGGTGGATCGCCGGCGCAACCAGGCCGCCACCCCGCAGCGAAATCGCCACTCCTAGGTGGACAGCCGGGCCAGCGACGAACTTGTCGTCGATCCAGAAGCCGTTGAGCTCGGTCACCGTGGCCGCGGCTCGGGCCGCCGCCTTGAGCAACAGGGCCGCTGGGACCAGTCGCTGCGTCACCGATAGCGCGCGGTTGCGTTCGTGCAGCCAGTCCATCGCCATGCCCAAGTCGACCGTCTCGGTCAGGTAGTAGTGCGGGATCTCGCGCTTGGACCGGGCCATCAGCGCCGCGATGGCGGCCCGCATCGCGTCGGCGCGGGCGGCGGCATCACCGGGTTGGGCGACCAGCGGTTGGGCGGCCGGCGGAGCGGGCGTGGCCGCGGCGCGCACGTCGGCCGCGTCGACGACACCGCCGCGTCCGGTGCCCGCAACGGTGGCCAGATCCACACCGAGCTCGGCGGCGATCCGGCGGGCCAACGGCGAGGCCATGACCCGAGCGCCATTCCTGGCCCCCACGGGCGGATTCTCCGCCATCGGCCGGGCCGCCGCGACATCGGCGTGGGTCACTCGACCGCCCACTCCGGTGCCGTGCACGGCGACTAGATCGACGTGGCGTTCGGCGGCCAACCGCCGGATCAGCGGTGAGGTCACGGGCGACCGGCCAGCCGACGCGGCCGGAGGGTTCGACAGCGACCTGACCGGCGCCGGCGTCGCCGCCACCGCCCGTTCGCCGGGCCCCCCGACTTCCGCGGCGATCGTGGCCAGGACGGCACCCACCGGCACCCGCGTGCCCGGCCTGACGAGCAACTGTTCGATGACACCCCCGGTGAAGCACTCCACCTCGACGGCCGCCTTGGCGGTGTCCACCACCGCCACGATGTCTCCCTTGTGGACCATGTCGCCGGGCGCGACGAGCCACTCGACGAGCACGCCGGACTCCATGTCCGCCCCGAGCGAGGGCATTCGGAACTCAGCCATGTCAGCTCACCAGGTTCCGGACCGTGGCCTCAATGCCGGCCGGCTGCGGCAACGCCGCCTCCTCCAGGTGGTGGGCGTACGGGATCGGCACCTCGGCCGAGCAGACGCGGGCGACCGGAGCGTCCAGGTCGTAGAAGGCTTGCTCGACTATGCGGGCGCTGATCTCGGCGGCGAGGCTTCCGCTCCGCCAACCCTCGTCAACGATGACCGCCCGATGGGTGCGGTGGACCGAACCCATGATGGTGGCGTCGTCGAGCGGGCGCAGCGTGCGTAGGTCGATGACCTCCGCCTCGATGCCACCACTGGCCAGCGCCTCCGCGGCGGCCAACGCCTTGCCGACCGTTCCCCCGTACGCGATGACCGTCGCATCCCGGCCCGGCCGGCGAATCGCGGCCGAGTCGAGGTCGACCGCGACCGCGGCGTCGGGCAGTTCGCCGCTGACGTTGTACAGGCCGCCATGCTCGAACATGAGCACTGGGTCAGGGTCGGCCAGGGCCGGCGCGAGCATGCCGCGGGCGTCGGCGACCGTGGCCGGGGCGAGGATCCGCAGCCCCGGGATGTGCGCGTACCAACCCTCGAGGCTGTGCGAGTGCTGGGCGGCCAGCTGGCGCCCGGCGCCGGTGGTCATCCGGATCACGATCGGAGCGTGGAACTGGCCGCCCGACATGTGCAGCAGGGTGGCGGCGTTGTTGAGGATCTGGTCGAGCGCCAGCAGGCTGAAGTTCACTGTCATGATCTCGACGATCGGGCGCATGCCGGCGACCGCGGCACCGATGCCGGCGCCTACGAAGGCCGACTCCGACAGCGGGGTGTCGCGGATCCGGTCGGGGCCGAACTCTTCGAGCAGGCCGAGGCTGACGCCGAAACTCCCGCCGTACGGACCGACGTCTTCGCCCATGAGAAACACGCGGTCGTCGGCTTGCATCGCCTCGCGGATGGCGGCCCGGATAGCCTCCCGATAAGTAATCTCAGGCATTGCGCACCTCGGCGGTCTGCTCGGATACGACGAAGCGAGTCAGGTCCTCGACCGGCTCGACCGGGGCCGCGTCGGCCGCGGCGATCGAAGCGTCGATCTCGGCCACCACGGTCGCGTCGAGTCCAGCCAGATCGGCGTCGGTGAGCTCGCCGGCTTCACGCAGGCGGCCGGTGAGAACCTCGATCGGGTCACGCAGCCGCCATTGGGCGATCTCGCCCTTGTCCCGATAGCGGTCGGGGTCATACATCGAGTGAGCTCGGAACCGGTATGTGCGCAGCTCCAGGAAGCGGGGACCGTCCCCGGCGCGAACCGCCGCCACCGCGGCGCGAGCGGCCGCCTCGACCGCCGACACATCCATGCCGTCCACGCTGGCCGCGACGAGACCGTACGAGGCCGCGCGCCCCGTCAGGTCGGTGGACGCCTGCGCTCGGTCGAGCCGGGTGCCCATCGCGTACAGGTTGTTCTCGCAGCAGAACAGCACCGGCAGGCGCCAGAGCGCGGCCAGATTGAGGCACTCATGGAACTCGCCCTCGGCCACCGCGCCGTCGCCGAAGAAGCAGGCGGTCACCACCGGACGGCCGCGCATCGAGTCAGCCAGCGCCAGCCCGACCGCCAGCGGCAGGCCGCCGCCGACGATCGCGTTGCCGCCGTAGAACCGGGTGGCCGCATCGAACAGATGCATCGAGCCACCGCGGCCGCGGCTGCACCCGGTCGCCTTGCCGAACATCTCGGCCATCACGGCGTCCATCGACACTCCGCGGGCCAGTGCGTGCCCATGCTCGCGATAGGTCGACACCACCGCGTCCTCGGCGGTGAGCGCAGCCAGCACGCCCGTCGCGACCGCCTCCTCGCCGATGTAGAGGTGCAGGAAGCCGCGGATCCGCTGGGCGCTGTACAGCTCGACGCAGCGCTCCTCGAAACGGCGGATCCGCAGCATCTGGTGCAGCAGGGCCATCCGGTGCGCCCGGTCCCCGTCGGGGGGGCTGGGCGCGATAGCCTTCGCGGTCGTCGTCATGACACTGTCTCCAAGGTGGACACATCGCCCTCCGGCAGGCCCAGCTCGCGCGCCTTGAGCAGCCGGCGCATCACCTTGCCGCTGCGGGTGTGCGGAAGGTGCTGGTCGAAGGCGATCTCCTTCGGTGCGACCGCACCGAGCTGACGCCGGCCAAAGCCGAGCAGCTCCCGGCGGAGGTTGTCAGTGGCGTCGTACCCCGCGCGCAGCGTGACGAATGCCTTGACCAGTTCGCCGGCGACCGGGTCGGGCTTGCCGATCACGCCGACCTCGGCGACCGCCGGGTGCTCCATCAAGGCGCTCTCCACCTCGAAGGGTCCGATGAGGTGGCCGGCGGACTTGATGACGTCGCTGGCCCGGCCGACAAACCAGAAGTAGCCGTCAGCATCCCGTCGGACCAGGTCGCCGGTGAGATACCAGCCACCGGCGAAGCACTTGGCGGTGCGCTCCTCGTCGTGCAGGTAACCGCGGAACATCGACGGCCACCCCGGACGCAACGCCAGCTCGCCTTCGACCTCCGGATCGTCGATGACCCGCACCGCGTGGTCGACCACCTGAGCGCGGCCGTCCGCGCCGCGCGCCAGGACCGCCACGTCGACACCGGGCATAGGCAAACCCATTGAGCCGGGGCGGATGTCGACGCCGGCGTAGTTGCTGATCATGATGGCGCCGGTCTCGGTCTGCCACCAGTTGTCGTGCACAGCGTGTCCGAGTGCGTCGCGGCCCCAGTCCACCGCTTCGGGGTTCAGCGGCTCACCGACCGAGGCGACGTACCGCAGGGCGGACAGGTCGTATTGACTCGCCAGCTCGGCGCCGTGGCGCATCAGCATGCGCAGCGCCGTCGGGGCCGTGTACCACACGGTCACCCGCTGGTCGGCCAGGGTGGCGTACCAGCGCCGGGCGTCGAACTCGCCCGCGTCCACCACGACGGTCGCGCCCATGGTGAGCGGTGCGATGATCCCGTACGACGTGCCGGTCACCCAGCCTGGATCAGCGGTGCACCAGAACACGTCGTCCGGCCGTAGGTCCAGGGCGAACCTGGCCGTGGCGTGGTGGGCGACCACGGCCTCGTGCACGTGCACCGCGCCCTTGGGTGCGCCGGTCGTGCCGCTGGTGAAATGCAGCAGCGCCATCTGCTGCGGGTCGGTCGGCGGCACGGTGAACGTGTCGTCCATTGTGGCCAGCACCGCAGCCAGGCTTGTGGTGCCGGGCGGCGGCGGCCCGTCCCCGGCGATGAGCACGTGCCGAAGCTTCGGCAGTCCGCCCAGGATCGGGGCCACCGTCTGCCGGTACAGCTCGGCCGTGGTGACCAGCACCCGCCCGTCGCCGCGCCGCAGCCGTTCCCGCACCGGCTCAGGACCGAACGCGGAGAAGAGCGGGCAGTAGACGCTGGCGTGCCGCAACGTGCCCAGCGCCGTGAGGTACAGCTCGGGGCTGCGGCCGAGCAGCGAGAAGACCCGATCACCGGCCCCGATCCCGAGCGTGTTCAACAGGTTGGCGAACCGGCTGGTCTGTCGGTACAGCTCCCGATAGGTCAGGTCGGTCACCGCACCGCGCCGGTCCAGGAACCGCAGTGCGACCACATCACGCCGGTCACCCATCGCGTGCCGGTCAACCGCCTCGTACCCCATGTTCAACCCGGCGCCCGCCGGCAGGCCGGCCAGCCAGGTGCGGGCATCGGTCCAACTGAAATCATGGCGGACCCGGTGGTAATGGCTGAGATTGGCCGACGCGCGCTCGGCGTCGGTCTTGACGATCGGCTCCCACCTCATGCCGTCAACACTGAGTCCGTAAGCCCGGCTGACCAGGGCAGAACGGCACCTTCGACGCTCAGGACGGCCCAGCGCGGTGCGTCAGCTCGACAAGGCCCAGGGGAAGCAAGATCGTCGAATGGCCGGACTGCGACCACCTGATCGCGTTCGACCCGCGCGCCGGGTCAGGTGTTGGCGGCGGCCGTGGCCAGGAGCCGGGCGAGTTCAATGGGCTTGCTGACCATGGACCAGTGGCCTGAGTCGATGTCTATGAACTCGAGACGCTGCACCTTGGTCAGCGCCGGCAGGTCACCGGCGTCGATCCACTCCCGCGCCTGGGCCGGCGTGAACTCGGGGCAGATGAGCACGACTGGGACGGCGAACCGTCGCTCGTCGGTCAGACGCACCACGCCCTTGGCCACCCCTACGGGAACCGGGATCGCAGCCGACGCGATCCTTTGCCTGGCTTGCTCGTCGAGGTCGGCCGGGTCCGGCCCCTCGAACGGCCCCCAGCCGGGCAAGGGCATGACGCCATCACCCTGACCCGGAAGCGTGAGCGGCACGGGGCGGTGCCCGAGCGCCTCGAGCGTGGGCACGACATCGTCCCATGCGGATCAATCGAGCCACCGGCCGGCAATGAGCAGAATGTCCATGATCAGTGGCCCTTCCCTCCCGACCTGGCCGCTTGGATGCATCGTGCGTGAACGATCCGGGACGGGGACCAATTGCTCTGGCCGTGGCCGACCGCGCGGGGTAACGATCGGCCCGTGAGGCGACAACTGGAGGCCTTCCGCGATTGGTGGTACGGCACGTTCCTGCTCACCGCACTCCATAGTGGCTACCGCACCAGCAGCCCGGTGCGGAGGCTTCTGGTTCTGGGCACGGCGTCGGCGACCGCTGCCGCCGTGAGCGTGCTGTGCGTGGCGGTCAACGACGCCGGCTCCTGGCAGGTTCGAGACCCTCGCGGCTGGCTGCCCGCGCTGTTCATTCCCGAGATCGTCCTGGTGGCGCTCACGTTCGGCATCATCTGGGGACTCGGCGCCGCGCTCGTGGCCTCGGTGCTGACCGTGCTCGGCGCCAGTGCCGACGGAGGCGCCCTGTTCGGCACCGCGAATACGGTGAACCTGCTCGGCTTCGCCGTGCTGCCGATGTTCGTGGCCGCCGGCTGGTGCTACGGCACCGATCGGGTGCGCCGGCGGCCACGATGGCAGCTCATCGTGTCGGTGCCAGCTCACGGCGTGACCGTGGTCCGGGCCGGCAAGGCGACGGAGGAGCTGGCCGAGCGGCTGGCCGAGCTGTTGCCGCGGTACCAGAACCCGAAGCCGCGCGAGGAAACCGCGACCGCCTCACGGTGGGGAGGAGCTCATGACGACCACGACTGATGGCCAACGCATCGATCGCCTGTACCGCGCTTCTGCGCGGCGGTGGGTGAATCCATTCGCGACCGCCCGTCGTCCCTATCTACGGCGACGGAGCTGTCGCCGAACGAACCGGACGGGATCGGAGGTGTGACATGGCAACCACGAAGCAACCGCGGGTACGAGGGCCCAGTCTGAGCCGGCTCTGGTGGGGACTGGTCTTCCTGGCCGCTGGTGTGCTCGGAATCCTGGCCGTGGCGGACATTGTGGACTGGGGTAGCACGGTCGGCGCCTGGTGGCCGCTGGCCTTCATCGGCTGGGCGGTCATCGAAATGATGGGTGCGGGCCAGCTGACCCTCGCCGGAGTGATCATCGTCGCGATCGGACTCGGCGTGCTGGCCGACAACCTGGAATGGCCCAGCCGCGGGATCGTCTGGTCAGTGTTGTTCCTCAGCATCGGAATCGCGATTCTTTGGCGCCCGCGACCCGATGACCGAAGCGACACACGGCGGATGCGGCATCGTCGTGGGCGCGTCGATGTCGCTGGTGCTGTTGATCGAAAACCCGAAGCTGGGGCGCGGTCGGGCGGGTCGCGGTCGCCAAGCTAGGTCGCGGCGCAGCGTAGGCCGGCCGTACCCGTACGGATATGTGTCAATTGCCGGCCAGCTGGTTGATCTGCCTGGGTGTGCCCCATGACAATCACGGGCGTGGCCGGGGACCTGCGCATCTTCGTGCTCGGCGGATTCCGTGCGGAAGTCGGCGGGCAGTCCGTGGCCGAGGAGGCCTGGCGGCGCAGCGGCGCCGTCGCGCTGGTCAAGCTGCTCGCCGTCACGCCCGGCCACCGGATGCACCGCGAGCAGCTGATCGAGGTGCTGTGGCCCGGGCTCGACCAGGCCGCGGGTGGTCGGCGGTTGACCAAGGCCCTGCACTTCGCCCGGCGGGCGCTGGCGGCCGGGCAGCTCCGGCTGCGGGACGACCTGCTCAGCCTGGATGCCGACGACCTTTGGATCGATGTCGACGCGTTCGAGGCCGCCGCGCGCCAAGGGGATACGGATCAGGCACTCGCGCTCTATACCGGTGACCTCCTTCCGGAGAACCGCTTCGAGGAGTGGGCCCAGCAGCGCCGTGAGCAGCTGCGCGAGACGGTTGTGCGCCTTCTCCGCGATCACGGCACCGAGCTCGAGGTGCGCGGCGACTATCGGGCGGCGGCGACGGCCTTCGAGCGGCTGGTAGGCATCGACCCGGTCGACGAGGAGGCGTACGCGCGCCTGATGCACCTGGCCTCGCTGGATGGCCAGCGTCACGTGGCGGTCCGTTGGTATGGACGGCTGGTTGAGAGCCTGCGCGAGGAGTTGGGCGTCGCGCCCACCGACGATCTGCAGCGGCTGTACGCGGATGTGGTGGCCGGCCGGTTGCCGGCCGCGCGGGGGGTGCACCCACCCGACGGTGCGTTACTGGCCCGTCCCAGACCGGCGACGCACCCGGAGGAGCGCAAGCTCGTCACCGTTTTGGCCGCGGACCTTCCGGGGGCACGGGGAGAACCCGGCGAGCCCGACCCTGAGCGGGCGCGGCGGGCGACGGCCACCTGGACCGACACCCTGTGCGAGGTCACTGGCCGGTGGGGTGGCGCGGTCGAGCGGCTGGCCGGCGGTGGGGTGGTGGCCGTCTTCGGCTATCCGATGGCGCGCGAGGACCACGCTGCGCGGGCGCTGTGGGCCGGCTTCGAGATTCTGCGCCGGGTGCCGGCGCCGATCCGGCTGGGGATCGACACCGGTGAGGTCATCGCGCCGGCTGACGGGGCGGCTCCGCTGTCCCGCCTCGGCGGCGACGTGCTCAACG
>JBLNGJ010000108.1:0-4855 GCA_050264675.1 Micromonosporaceae bacterium | reverse complement strand
GAGCTGAGTTCGAGGGGGCCGGCGCGGTGCCGGCCACCACCGAGGAGGACTCGGTCGAGTACGCGGTCATCCTCGACGTGCTGCGCGCCTCGCTCGCCACCGACAACCGGCGCTGGACCCGCATCGCGGCCGGCATCAAGGGTGTCACCGAGGAGACCACCACCGGTGTGCACCGACTCTACGAGATGATGAAGGCGGGGACGCTCCTTTTCCCGGCCATCAACGTCAACGACTCGGTGACGAAGTCCAAGTTCGACAACAAGTACGGTTGCCGGCACTCCCTCGTCGATGGCATCAATCGGGCCACTGATGTGCTCATCGGCGGCAAGGTCGCATTGGTCTGCGGCTACGGCGACGTGGGCAAGGGCTGCGCCGAGTCACTGCGGGGTCAGGGCGCCCGGGTCATCATCACCGAGGTCGACCCGATCTGCGCGCTGCAGGCGGCGATGGACGGCTACCAGGTGACCACCATCGAAGACGTGGTCGGCACCGCCGACATCTTCATCACCGCGACCGGATGCAAGAACGTGATCACCGCCGAGCACATGGCCCGGATGAAGCACCAGGCGATCGTCGGCAACATCGGCCACTTCGACAACGAGATCGACATGGCCGGCCTGGCCCGTACGCCCGGCGTGCGGCGCGAGACCGTCAAGCCCCAGGTCGACGAGTGGGTCTTCGCCGACGGCCACTCGATCATCGTGCTCTCCGAGGGTCGGCTGCTCAACCTCGGCAACGCCACCGGCCATCCGAGCTTCGTGATGTCCAACTCGTTCACCAACCAGGTCATCGCCCAGATCGAGCTGTTCACCAAGACCGAGCAGTTCCCGCTCGGCGTCCATGTGCTGCCCAAGCACCTCGACGAGAAGGTGGCCCGGCTGCACCTGGACGCCCTCGGCGTGAAGCTGACCGAGCTCACCAAGGACCAGGCCGCCTACCTCGGTATTCCGGTCGAGGGCCCGTACAAGGCCGACCACTACCGGTACTGACCGGCGGTCGCCGCAGCGGGGTCGGCGGCGGCAGGGGTGACTGCGGCTGGGCTGGGGCCGGTGAGTTCGGGCCAGACGGTCGCGGCGCGCGCCCGTACCGTTGCCAACCGTCGCATCGCCCGCTGGTGCCGTTCGGCGTGCACGGCGGCGAGGTAGGCCCAGCCCGGCGTCTGCGGCGGTGGTGGTGGCCGGGTCACCGCGGCGACCTCGGTGGCCAGCTGATGACCGAGCCGGGACCGGGCGGGCTCGCGCAGGCTCCGGTTGCGGGCCAGGAAGTGGCGCACCGCCAACGCGAGCTCGTCGTCGAGCCCGGCCAGGTCGAGCGTGGCCGCCCAGTCGGCCAGCCCTGGCGGCATCTGCGGCACCCAGCCCCACGCGCTGGGCGTGCGGTCGTGGATGACCAGCGTGCCGGCGGCATGGTCGCCGATCCGTTTGCCCTGCGGGCTCGCGACCATCGTCGCGAGGCTCACCAGCCAGGTCAGCGGCGGAGCGACGAAGCCGGGCCACTCGATGGCGACCCCGACCAGCCCTCGGGTCAGCGCCTGCCGGAACGTGATCGGGCCGCCGTCGTCGCGGACGACGCGTAGCCCGAGTGTGAGCTTGCCGAGCGTGCGGCCGCGGGTCGTGGTCTCCATCACGACCGGGTAACCGATGAAGATGATCACGAGGAACACGATCAGCAGGGCGTTGCCCAAAGCCGCGTCGAGCTCGAGCACGCCGGCCCCGTCGAGCGCGATCAGGCCGAAGAGCAGCACGGTGACGAGGGCGTAGCCGAGCGCGAACTGCACCACCAGGTCGATGAGACGGGCCAGCATGCGCGAGCCGAGCCGGGCCGCGCGGACCTCCAGGTGCACCGCCTCGCCGGTGAGAAACCGCGCCGGCGTGGTGATCCGTGCCGGCTTCGGGTTCACCGGATCAGTGTGCCCGACCGGTACGCTCGGCGGGTGCCGCCGACCGGGCCTGGCGGCGTGAACGGAGCGCCCCGGTGGATCTGGACGCCTTCGTCGCCGAGCACGGCGGGGAGTGGAACCGGCTGCAGCAACTGCTCGGCCGGCGGCGGCGGCGGTTGAGCGCGGCCGAGGTGGACGAGCTGGTCATGCTGTACCGGCGGACCGCGACCCACCTCTCGGTCGTGCGCAGCCGCTCACCCGATCCGGCCTTGGTGGCCTGGCTGTCCCGCCTGGTGCTGCAGGCCCGCGGCGCGGTCACGCCGGCGACCGGCTTCTCCCTCGCCGCGGTGGGCCGGTTCTTCGCCGTGTCGTTCCCCGCCGCGGTCTACCGGGCCGCCCGGTGGTGGGTCGGGGTGGCGGCCGCCTTTCTGACCGTCAGCGGCGTCCTCATGGCGCTGGTCGCGACGCAGCCGGACCGGGCGTTGGTCTTCCTGAGCCAGCCGGAGATCGACCAGATCGTCCGGCACGACTTCGAGGCGTACTACTCCCAGGCACCGCCGCCGAACTTCGCCGCTCTGGTGTGGACGAACAATGCCTGGATCAGCGCCCTCTGCCTCGCCTCGGGTGTGCTCATCCTGCCGGTGTTGCTCGTGCTCTGGAGCAACGCGCTCAACCTCGGCGTCATCGGCGGCATCATGATCGGTCATGGTCGCTCAGATGTCTTCTTTGGACTGATCACCGTGCACGGCCTGCTCGAGCTCACCTGTGTCTTCATCGCGGCCGGGGTGGGGTTGCGCATCGGCTGGGCGTGGATCGCCCCCGGCCGCCGGCGTACCCGCGCCCAGGCCCTCGCCGAGACGGCCCGAGCCGGCAGCGTCGTCGCCCTGGGTCTCGTGGTCGCGCTCGGGGTCAGTGGCCTGGTGGAGGCGTTCGTCACGCCGGCGCCGTTGCCGGCCGGGCCGAAGATCGCGTTCGGTGCGTCGGTGTGGCTGGGCTTTCTCATCTACGTGGTGGGCTACGGTGCCGCCGCGAGCGCCCAGGGCAGCAGTGGCGACGTGGCCGAGCACGAGCGGGCCGCCACCGCCCCCATGGCCTAGCACCACAAGATCCCGCCGATCATGAGGTAACAGACGCGACACGCCGTCGAGCAGGAACATAAGTTCATGATCGGCGCGATCTTTAGAGGCGGCCGGCGGCCTTGAGGTCGAGGTAGCGGTCGGCCACCGCGGCGGCGAACGTCTCGGCCGGCTCGTCCACGACGTGGACGCCGAAACGGGTCAGCGCGGTGTGCACGCGGCGTAGCTCGGCCAGGTTACGTTCGGCCGCGGCCGCCGTGTAGAGCGTGGTGCCCGAGCCACGGGCGGCGGCGAGCCGGTCGAGGGCGGGGTCGTGGACGGCCGCGACCATCACCGTGTGGCGGGCCACGAGCTGCGGCAACACCGGCAGCAGACCCTCGCCGAGCGCGCCCGGGTCGAGGCTGGTGAAGAGCACCACCAGGGCCCGCTTGCGTTCGATGGAGAGCACCTCGGCCACGACCCGGCCGAAGTCGGTCTCGACCAGCGCCGGCTGCAGCGGGGCCATCGCGTCGGTCAGCTTCGGCAACAGTGTCCGTTTGCCCGAGCTGGAGACGCTGGCCCGGGTCTGGGTGTCGACGGCGAGCAGGTCGACCCGGTCATCGGCGTGGGCGGCGAGCGCGGCGAGCAGCAACGCGGCGTCGATGGCCGCGTCCAGGCGCGGCTCGTCGGCGCCGGTCGGCCCGACGATGCGCCCGGCACTGGTGCGGCCGGTGTCCAGCACGCAGAGCACCCGCCGATCCCGCTCGGGCCGCCAGGTCTTGACCACCAGCCGTTCCCGCCGGGCCGTGCCACGCCAGTCGATGGACCGCACGTCGTCGCCGATCACGTAGTCGCGCAGCGAGTCGAACTCGGTGCCCTGCCCACGGCCCCGGGTGACCACCTGGCCGTCGATCACCCGGAGCCGGGCGAGCTTCTCCGGCAGGAACCGTCGCGACGTGAACGGCGGCAACGCCCGCAGTGTCCACGGTGGAGTCAGCCGGTCGGCCCGGCGGCCGGAGAGCTGGCGGAAGGCCAGACCCAGCGGTCCGTACGAGCGGACGCTCACCCGGGCCGCCGGCCGGTCGCCACGGCGGGTCGGGGTCAGCGTCGTCGTCACCGTCGCGGTGGCGCCCGGCTCCAGGTCGAGCAGGTGAGCATAGGGTGGCGCCGCGCCGGCCGAGGGCACCCAGGCGTCGCGGACGTGCACCCGCATCGGCCGCAGTGAGGTGTTGGTGACGGCGAGCTCCACTGCGGCCGAGTCACCCAGCCGGACCTGGCGTGGGCCGGACCGGCTCAGCCGCACCTCGCCCGCGGGTGCCGCGATCACCCAGTCGGCCAGCACCAGCAGCGCGAGCAGGCCGAGCAGCGCGCCCAGCCACGGCCACGGCGAGGCCGCGGTCGGCGTCGACGTCAAGATCGAGGTTGCCGCGATGACCGCGGTGCCCAGCACCGCGGCCAGCACCGGAACTCGGGACGTGAGCACGGCGCTACCGGGGCGTCGGCACCGTGGCGAGCAGCGCGTCGAGCACCGAGTCGGCGGTGACGCCCTCGAGCTCGGCCTCGTGCCGCACCCGTACCCGATGGCGCAGGGCCGGCCGGGCGACCGCCTTGACGTCATCGGGGGTGACGTAGGCGCGGCCGGTGAGCCAGGCGAAGGCCTTGGCCGCGGCGAGCAGTCCGGTCGCGCCCCGCGGCGATGCGCCCAGTTCCAGCGAGGGCGCGGTGCGGGTGGCCCGGCACAGGTCCACGATGTAGCCGAGGACCACGTCGGCCACCTGCACCCGCAGCGACCCGTGGCGGGCCGCCGCGAGATCGGCCGCGGTGGCCACCGGCCGCACGCCGGCGGCGGCGAGGTCGCGCGGGTCGAACCCGTTGTGGTGCGCCCGGAGCACGCCCAGCTCCTCGTCCCGGTTGGGCAACG
>JBLNGJ010000107.1:0-4593 GCA_050264675.1 Micromonosporaceae bacterium | reverse complement strand
CACTGCGGCAGCTCCAGCTCTTCGTCGAGGGCCGCACCGCCTGAGCCGACGGCGAGGACCGCTGCGCTCAGCACGGCGTCGTCTTCGGGTTCCACCGCGCGCAGGTCGAGCAGGCAGCGGTCGCGCTCCACCCGGCCGACCACGGCGACCGACCCGGTGCGCAGCGGCGTCGCGTACGCCGCGGGTAAGCTCACCGCCCGGCTCGGTAGGGCCACCCCAGGCGCACCGCCCCCGCCGACGACCGCGTTCGTGCTGGTGACGGCGGCGTCGATGCCGGCCGCGGTCAGCTCGGCGACGAGCGCCTCAGCCCGGCGCTGCAGCGACTCGATGGCCGCGGCGAGCGCCGCGGCGACCGGCACCGGCGGCCCGCTGAGCGTGGCGTGCAGGGCGGCGAGGGTGAGCTTGTCGACCCGCAGCGCCCGGGCCGTCGGGTGGCGGCGCAGTTGCTGCACCAGGTCGGCCCGGCCGAGGATCAACCCGGCCTGCGGGCCGCCGAGCAGCTTGTCGCCGCTCGCGGTCACCAGGGCCGCGCCGGCCCGCAGCGCGCTCGCTGCGTCCGGTTCGTGGGGCAGCAGCGGATGGGGCGCGAGCAGACCGGAGCCGATGTCGACGACCACCGGCGGACCGAGGTCGGCCAACGCCGCGACCTCGACGCTCTCGGTGAAGCCGGTGACCTGAAAGTTCGACGGGTGCACCTTGAGGATGAAGGCGGTCTCGGCGTCGATGGCCCGGGTGTAGTCACGCAGGCTGGTGCGGTTGGTCGTGCCGACCTCGCGCAACTGGGCGCCGGCTCCGGCGAGCAGGTCGGGGAGCCGGAAGCCGTCGCCGATCTCGACCAGCTCGCCGCGACTGATCACGATGGAGCGTCCGCGGGCCAGGGTGAGCGCACAGAGCAGCAACGCGGCCGCGTTGTTGTTGACCACGTGCACCGCGCCTGCTTCGGGCACCAGCGCCGCCAACGCCGCGAGCGCGCCCCGGCCGCGCGCGGCCCGGCGTCCGGTGCGCAGATCGAACTCCACGTCGGTGTTTCCGGCCGCGGCGGCGACCGCCGCCCGGGCGGCGGCAGAGAGCGGCGCCCGGCCCAGGTTGGTGTGCACCAGCACGCCGGTGGCGTTGATGACCGGGCGGGCCACCGGCTCGGGCAGCCCGGACAAGGCCGCCTCGACCACCGCCTCCGGCGTGATCTCGCCTCGGCGGGCCCGCTGCTGTGCGGTCACCACGGCGGCGCGGACGAGGGCCCGGCCGTGCCGTCGGGCCGCCTCAGCCACCCGCGCATCGGCCAGCACCAGGTCGGTGCGCGGGATCCTTCGGCGGGGGTCGCTCATGGCTTGGTCAGGGCGCGGAGGCGGACGGGAATCGAACCCGCCCACGACAGCTTCTGCCGCGCAACGGTTTTGAAGACCGCGCCGACCACCAGGCCGGATACGCCTCCCCGCGCCACGCGGCCATCCTTGCAGCAAGCCGCCAGGTTTTGCCAGCGCGGGTGTGCCGGCGCGGGTGTGCCACCGCTGGTGTGCCAGCGTGGGTGTGCCAGCGCGGTCCGGCTCAGGTCCGGCTTGTGCGAGCGCCGGGGCCGACGCAGCATGGCCGTGTGACGAGCGTTGCCGCGTACCGGCTGACCCAGTTCGCCCACGGCGGCGGCTGCGCGTGCAAGATCCCGCCGGGCGAGCTGGAGCAGATCGTGGCCGCCCTGACCGGTGCGGACCAGCCGCCGGTCGCGGCCGGGGAGCTGCTGGTCGGCATCGACACCGGGGATGACGCCGCGGTCGTGCGGTTGCGCGGCGATCTGGCCGTGATTGCCACCGCCGATTTCTTCACCCCCGTGGTCGACGACCCGTTCGACTGGGGCCGGATCGCGGCGGCGAACGCGCTCTCCGACGTGTACGCGATGGGCGGCGAGCCGCTGGTCGCGGTGAACCTGCTCGGCTGGCCCCGGGACCGGCTGCCGTTCGAGCTCGCCACCGAGGTGCTGCGCGGCGGGCTGGCCGTGGCCCGGGCCGCGGGCTGCCACGTCGCCGGCGGGCACAGCGTGGACGACCCGGAACCTAAGTACGGCATGGCGGTCACCGGTACCGCGCACCCGGACCGGTTGCTGCGCAACGACACCGGCCGGCCCGGCACACCGCTGTCGCTGACCAAGCCGCTCGGCGTGGGAGTCTTGAACAACCGGCACAAGGTCACCGGCGAGCCGTTCCCGCACGCGATCGAGTCGATGACCCGGCTCAACGCGGCGGCCGCGCGGGCGGCCCTGGACGCGGGCGTGTGCTGTGCCACCGACATCACCGGCTTCGGGCTGCTCGGCCATCTCTTCAAGCTGGCCCGGGCGAGTGGGGTCGCCGCCGTCATCGACCACACCGCGGTGCCGTACCTGGAGGGCGCACGGGAGAGCGCGGCCGCCGGCTACGTCAGCGGTGGCACCCGGCGCAACCTGGACTGGGTGCGTCCGCACACCGACTTCGGCCGGCTCGACGAGATCGAGGCGCTGCTGCTCGCGGACGCCCAGACCTCCGGCGGCCTGCTGGTGGCCGGTGAGGTGCCCGGCGCACCGGTCATCGGCGAACTCGTGCCGGCGGCCGGCGGTGCGTTGGTGATCACCGTACGGTAGGCCCGTGCGCCTCCGGGCCGGCGCCGTTCTCGTCTATCCGCCATGATGAACCTGCATGATCATATCGCTGGCAACATGATCATGTGCAGTCATCATGGAGAGCGAAACCGAGAATCGCCGCCGTGAGGGCTGTGGAGTAGTCGCCGCCGGGGCGTGGCTACCAGGCGTCGCCGTCGCGCCAGTCGGCCACGATCGGCCCGGAAGGGTCGAGCGCGGCCGAGACCGGTAGCACGAAGATGGATCCGTCGTCGGCTTCGGTCCGCACCAGGCCGGCCGGGGTGAGCACGGAGCTCGGACCGCGCCACAGCCGCCACCCGCGGGCGGCGTAGAAACCGATGGCCGCCTCGGTCGCGCTGAGCCCACCCAGCTCGTACCCGCCGCGGATCACCCGCTCCACGGCGGCCATCATCGCCGCGCCGTGGCCACGCCCGCGCCGGTCGGCCCGCACCACCACGCCCTCGACGTAGCCGGTGCGCAGCGCCCGGCCGGCGTACCCGAGGCGGCGTTGCACCACCGAGGCGTGGCCGATCAGCGCATCGCCGTCCCACACCAGGACGTGCAGGCCACCCTGGGCGTGGTCCCAGTCGTCCTCGGTGAAGTTCTCGAACACCTGGTAGAGCAGGGCCCGGGCGGCGTGCCGGCTGGCCGCATCGAGGTCGGCGGTGTGGGTCAGGCGCAGCTCGGTCATGCGGCCCATCCTCGCAATACCCGGTCGCTGGCATGCTGGGCGCGGTGACCGGGGCGCCGCGCCAATGCCCCAGCGGGCTATGGGGCGGGCCAGGCCGCCGAGCGGGCCGAGCCAGCGGCCCTTGTCCGGCGCGCCGACCAGGACGAGCGTCCCTTACGGATGAGCACTCGACAAATGCCGCCGAGGCGGCCACGGGCACCGCCGCCGCGCCGCCAACGGCCTCGACCACGCCGGCCATGCCGCCCGTATCCGCACCAGGATCTCGCCGTCCTGCGGCTCGGGCCGGTCGACCTCGCGAAGCGTCAGAACCTCGGGCGGGCCGTACCGGTCACAGTGGATCTGCCTTCATCTCAACCACCTAACAGCGTTCTGATCCGGGTGGACGCCCCCAGCCCGGAGAAGTCGCCATGCTGGCGCATCCGGTCGGCCGCGTCGATCAGCGCATTCACCGCGGCCCACGCCAGCGCACCGCCCACGCTGATCCGGCGCGCACCGGCCGCGGCGATCTCGGCCACGGTGAGCCCGGGCCAGGCGAGCACGTTGACCGGCTTGGACACCGCCTGGCAGACGGTGCGGATCTGGGCGGCGGTGGCCAGGCCGGGCGCGTAGAGGACGTCGGCGCCGGCCTCCTCGTAGGCCTGCAGCCGGGCGATCGTGTCGTCGAGGTCGGGGTTGCCGCGAAGGTGGTTCTCCGCCCGGGCCGTGAGTGTGAACGGGAAGTCCAGCCGTCGGGCCGCGTGCACCGCCGCGGCCACCCGCTCGACCGCGTGCGCGCGGTGGTAGATCGCCCCGCTCGGGTCGTAGTCCTCGATGGAGCCACCGACGGCGCCGGCGGCGGCGGCCCGGGTGATCGCATCAGCCGCGGCCTGCGGGCTCGCGCCGTACCCGTTCTCCAGGTCGACCGAGACCGGCAGCGGCGTGGCCCGGTCCAACGTCCGGGCGTGCTCGACCACCTCGTCCAATGTGGCGCCACCGTCGGGCCGGCCGAGGGTGAACGCAAACCCCGAGCTGGTGCTGGCCAGGGCCGGGAAGCCGAGCGCGGCGAGCACCTTCGCCGAGCCGGCGTCCCACGGGTTCGGGATGAGGAATACGCCCTGCGCGTGCAGCGCGCGGAACGCCTCGGCCTTGACATGTTGTGACGGTTGCATCCCTGCCTCCGATCGCTGGCGCACGCGTCCAGGCTAGGCAATGGAGTCTCGTCCGGCGGCGCCGCTCAGGGTGGCCAGGATGTCGTCCCAGTGGTTCATGAGAGTGCCCAGGTGGGCGGTGCGCTCCCGGATCACCAGCGTCGCCCGGGGCA
>JBLNGJ010000106.1:0-7942 GCA_050264675.1 Micromonosporaceae bacterium | reverse complement strand
CACTGCGAGGATCATCAGGAATACGATTGCGAGCGCTGGCAGGACGGCGAGCCGGCGCATGAGCGGAAGCAGCGCAAATGTATGATCACTCCGCACCATCGTTCTCTCCTCGCGGCTTGCTCAGCGGCTCCCCGCCCGCTGCCGGAAGGAGATCCACTGCGATCACCCTCTGGGCAACTTCCGTGCCCGGGCGGAAGCGCTCAGCAACATGTTGATCTGTTGGAAGAATTGCGCGAGGGGAGGAATGTGGCGCTGCGGAGGAGCGACCAATCGCGTCAGGGGCGATGCCGCTCCTGGCGCTCGACAGGCGACGGGGTGAGGAGCCCTGAGCCCCTCACCCCGTCGTCGGTGCTGCGATCTACGCTACGGCTGTCGCGCTACTCGCACGTGCCGGCGGCCGGGAACAGCGAGCACTTCGCCGCGCTCGGGATGCCGACCCCGTCGGCCCGGTTGCCGCCCAGGTCGATGGCGTCGACCTCGAGGTCGTACTCGTCGCCGGTGTTCTCCGGATTGCCGCTCTGGTTGCTCTTGAGGTTGGTGCCTGTCGCGGTCGACTCGACCAGGATGCCGTCGCTGCTGTTGCTGTAGACGCGGTTGCCGTCCAGCGTGTTGCCCGGCCCCTGCACCCGGATGCCCACACCGGTGTTGTTGCGCACGGTGGCGCCCCGGAAGCTGTTGCCGGTGGCTGTGGCGGTGGCCGTTTTGGCGAGCTGGGCGCCAATGGTGCAGGCCGACACGGTCCCGCCGCGGACGTCGTTGTCGTCACCCTCGATCAGGACGCCCACCGTGGCGCCGCCCGGCTTGCAAGTCACGGAATTGAAGCTCACCTCGTTGTTGTCGCCCGTGATCTTGATGCCCGCCGCGCTCGAGTTCAAGGCGCGCACGCCCCTGATCTCGTGGTTGCTGCCCGACACCAGCCAGCCGACGGTGCCGTTCTTGGCGTCGGGACCGATGATGGTGAGCGGCAGGGTGCTCGAGACGGTCCACACCGGCTTGGTGTTATCCGCCGCGGTCACCATCGCGACCGTGCACTGCGTGATCGTGAGTTTCTTGTTACCGTGAATGCCGCCGAGCTCGACGTTCTCGATCGTGTTGGCGAACACGCAGATCACGTCGTCGTCCGAGGCGGCATCATACGCCGCCTGCACGGTCGGGTAGCCGCCGTCGCCCACCTTGAGGGTGCAGGCGGCGTCCGGGTCCTCCTTGCAGGGTATGTCCCGGAAGTTGCCGAAGTCGTTGTTCACCGACGGCACGCCCGGCTGGAGGATCTCCTGGTAGCCGAACGCGCCCAGCGGATCCGGACCGGGGCCGACCAGGTTGCCGCACGTGTTCACGACGTTGCCGCCGACCACGTTCGGGAACGTCTGAGTCCAGTTGGGCTGGAGCACCTCGCAGAACGTGAACGTCGTGGCCGCGGCGCAGGCCAACTGGAACTCGTAGTTGCCGCTCGCATCAGTGACCGCGCAGGGCAGGATGATCTGCCCCAGGTTGTCGAAGGCGCAGATCTGCCAGCCCGCAAGCCCCGGCTCGCCGTCGTCCTGGTTGTTGTTGTTGAGGTCATGGAACTTCCGGCCGCTCTTGACGCAGTTCTGGCCGCCGTTGCACTCGACCGACCCGCACACCGGCGCCAGCGCCGTCAGCGCAGCGCTGACCGCCGCCGGCAAGGTCGGCGCGCCGCCACAGGCGTCCGCCAGGATCACGGCCGCCGGGTTGGTGGTGCCGGTGTAGTTCACGCCGTCGTTCGGCCCGCCGTTGCCGCAGCCCTGGAGCGTGATCGAGCCGTTGCCCGCCCCCAGCCCGCCCGTGGCGATCAGCTCGCCCGGCGCGTTGCCCATCACGAAGCCGTTGAAGGATCGTGCGGAGATCGTGCCGCCGGCCGGAGCGCCCCCGACGGTCGCCCCGCGGGCCTGGATCGAGGAGTCGCCGAGCGCCACGTTGGCGCTCGCCTCGATGGTCACGTGCCCGCCGTCGCCGCCGCTGGCCGTGGAGTTGGCCTGGATGGCGAGGCCGCTGCTCGTGAAGGGGCCGCTGCGCACCTTTGCCGTGATGAGCCCGCCGAAGTCGTCGGTGGTTCCGCCTGAGTTGGCGTGCACCGAGTACGGGCCGACGCCGTCGTTGTTGATCGTGATGCTGTTCTCGGCGTACAGGTCGATCCAGGCCTTGTTGTTGGTGACGCCGTTGGCGCTCACCTCGCCCTTGTTGGGCGCGATGCTGTTGATCGTGATCTCGTTGGCCCAGATCTCGACACAGGCGGTGAAGTCCTGGCCGTCGGGCGGATGGTTCACGGGGTCGGCGTTGCACCGGTTCCCGCCGGCGGGCACGACGTGGCCGCCGTTCCCCCTCGCGATCGATTGCACGAGCCCGTTCACCGTGACGGTGCAGCCCTCCAGGTGCACCAGGTCGGCGCCAGGATCCTCGCCCTCACTGCTGACCACCCCGTCGGGCGTGATGTCGAGCGCGCACCCCGACTTGAGCGTGATCGGCCCGCCACCGTTCGGCTGGCCCGACCCGGTGCCGCCGATCCCACCGAAGGACCGGACCAGCCCGTCGACGTCCATCTGAAGGCCAGCGGTGATCACGACCTCGCCGCCCGAGCCGCCCGGGCTGTTGGCCAGCACCGCGCTGCCCGGCTCCATCGTGAACGCGCCGACGGGCGGCACGTTCGGGAAGTTGCCAACGGTGATCGTGACATTTCCGGCCTTGCCGCCGCCCGCCGCGACGTCGCTGCTCGAGATACAGGCGCCCGCCACGTTGGCGCAGCCGTTGGTGCCGAGCGGATCGAGCCCGTTCCCCGTCCCGTGCATGATGAAGTCGCCGTTGGTCACGGTGATGGAGATGTTGCCGCCGTTGACGCCGCCGGCGGCCGCCGTGTTCTCCGCGGTGATCTCGCTGCCCGAATCCATCTCGATGTCCGCGTCGGTGACCGAGATGGTGATCGACGCCGCCGGCTGGGCCTGCACGTTGGCATCGTCGCATCGCAGGCTGCCGGCGGCCAGCATGTGGAGTTTCTCGCCGGCCGGCAGCACGAGGTTGATCGGGCACGGCCCGGTGATCGGGCCCACGATCCGGCACTCGCCGCCGGCCTGCAGGGCGTTCGGCCCGAGGGCCGTGCACTGCGCGGACGCCAGGGCCTCTCCGCCCAGGGCGCCGATCACTAGCATGACTGCGATGGCCACGGCCATCAGTCCGGTGTGCCGATTCATTTGCGCTCTCCTGTGGTTTTTCGGCACGGGGCAGCGAGCCTCGAGCCGTAAACCCTTCCGATCTCGGTTCGCCGAGTGCCTCTCGTCCAGGGCAACACACTGGACCGGTTCCGCCATCTCGTCAACATGGATTTTGGTACAGGGTGCCCTTATTTGGCGGCCCGGGCCCCCGCCGCCCGGGCCCCCGACCTAGGTCCAACCGACCTACGTCCAATTGACGCGCGGACCCCGGTTCGGCGATAAGCGCAGAGCGGTCCGGCCTGTCGCCGCGACCGCGCATATCGCCCGCGGGCGGTCGGCGAACCGGCCGCCACGCGCGCGACCGGAGGACGACCACATGAGCCATGTCAACGCGAGGCGAGCGCCGGGAGCAGCCCGGCCGCTCGCCGCCCTGCTATTGATCCTCGGGCTTGCCGCCCTCACCGCCGCCCCAGCCCAGGCGGCCGTCGAAGGGCGACCGTGCCAGCCCGAGCCCACCGACGAGGAGATCTTCTACGGCGACGTCATCACCTGCGACATCTCGCCGCAAGGCGACAGCGACGTGTTCCGGTTCCAGGGCACGACCGGCGAGCAGGTGTTCGCCACCACCGTGCGGCCCAGCGGCTACGTGTCGCCCTGCGTGCAGCTGTTCCGGCCGAGCGGCGGGACGCCGTTCGCCAGCGCCTGCACCGCCACCGGGAAGGTGTTCACCGTGGGGGGCACGCTCGACGAGACCGGCCTCTGGACGGTCACGGTGGTCGACGGAGGCTCTCCGAACGTCGGCCCGTACACGCTGGTCCTGGACCGCCTGGCCCCCGCGTCTCCCGCCGGCGAGCCGGTCAACTACGGCGGCACGGTCACCGGCGACATCGACCCGCTGGGCGACGCCGACCTCTACATCATCGGCGGCGGCCTCGGCAGCACCATCTCGATCCAGACCGCGCGGGTGAGCGGCGGCGTCCAGCCCTGCATCGCGCTCTACGACCCGGATGGGGTGCTGGTGGCGACCGACTGCCCGAGCACCGGCAGCGCGTTCGCCATCACGGCGACGCTCGCGAAGGAGGGCACGCACACCATCCACGTCGCCGACCGGGGGAACAACGACATCGGGGCCTACTCCCTCACCCTGCAGTGCCTGGCCGGCACGTGCCCGAACCTGCACACGGTGACGATCATCGCCGGACCGTCCGGCACCCCGAACCCCGTCAAGTCCGGGGGGACCGCCGCGCTGGACGTCACGGTGGTCGACTCGTTCTCCCATCCCTTGACGTACGCGTGGAGCGCCACCTGCGCGGCCGAGCTCGGCTCGAACGGCGCGTTCAGCAGCGAGACGGCGCCGAGCCCGACGTGGACCGCGCCGGTGAACACGACGGCGGTCGACCAGGAGTGCACGATCCACGTGGCGGTGAGCGACGACCACGGGCTCGGCGACGAGGGCTCGTACGTCCAGAAGGTCTACGCGATCCTGCCGCCCGACATCACGGTGACGCCGCTCGCCCTCGACTTCGGCAGCATCGCGGTGGGGACGACGTCGGAGGCGCAGAACGTCCTGGTGAAGAACGACGGGTTGACGGACGACCTGATCATCAAGTCCGTCTCGCTGACCGGCCTCGCGTTCAAGAAGACCGCGGACGGGTGCTCGAGCAAGACGCTGGCCCCCGGCCAGTCGTGCACGGTCTCGGTCGTCTTCAAGCCCGGGTCGACGGGAGACAAGTCATCGACGCTGTCCATCCCGTCCAACGACCCGGACGCCTCGGAGAATCCCGTCCGGGTCAAGCTCACGGGCACGGGGGTCACTGGCGGCGGAGGCGGACTCGTCCCGGACATCGCCGTGTCGCCGCTGTCGCTCGGCTTCGGGGACGTCGCCGTGGGCAGCATCTCCCCCGCCCAGACGGTCACCGTCAGCAACGAGGGAACGGGCGATGTGCTCGTCAAGAGCGTTTCCCTGACGGGGACGGCGTTCAGGAAGGCCTCGGACGCCTGCTCGAGCAAGACGCTCGCCCCTGGGCAGTCGTGCACGGTGTCGGTCGAGTTCAAGCCGGGATCGACCGGCGCCAAGACCGGGACGCTGTCGATCCCGTCGAACGATCCCGATGCGGCGGAGAACCCGGTGAAGGTGACGCTGACCGGCACCGGTGTCACCGGCGGGGGCGGCGGTGGGACTCCGGACATCGCCGTGACCCCGCTCGCGCTGGACCTCGGCAGTGTCGCGGTCGGCAGCACCTCGGCTCCCCAGGCCGTCACCGTGAGCAACGAGGGAACGGGAGACCTCGTCGTCAAGACCGTGTCGGTGAGCGGGACGCAGTTCAAGAAGACCGCCGACAACTGCACGGGCCAGACGCTCGCCCCGGCGCAGTCCTGCACCGTGTCGGTCTACCTCAAGCCCACCACCAGGGGCGACAAGTCGTCGATCCTCTCCATCCCGTCCAACGATCCGGATACGGCCGAGAATCCCGTGAAGGTGCAGCTGACCGGCACCGGAATCTAGCAGCAGCCGGCTTCCCCGCCCGACACGGCAGCCTGGCGGTCTGTGCCTCGACCGCCAGGCCGTCGCGCCGGGGCACCGGCCCGTCTACGACCAAAGTCCAATTGACGGCACTGGGCCCCGATGCTCGGATGGCCACGTGTCGACTCTCGAGGTGCTCGTGCTCGACGACGCTCCTGGTGGGCGGCGGGCCATCCCCAGTTCCAGTGCGCGCCGGGCCTGCATCCCACAGCGGCGAGCCCGGCCCACCAACATGAACCCGACGACGGTGGGCCGCTAGTCGCAGGCCGGCGACGGTCGGCTTCTCCTCGGGCGCAGGCGCGACAGGGGCTCCATCTCGACCCGCAGCACCCGGCCATGGCGCAGCGAAGCACGGATGCGGCAAGGACGCTCCGCCAGTGCGAGGGCACCTGACCCCCGTGCGGTCCAGCTGCGCGCCGCGCCCTCGGAGACGCCGCCCCCGCCCCATCGAGGCCACCAGCTCGGCCGCGCTTCCCGCTGCGCAATCGGCGCGTCGAGATCGTGTGGCGCCCGTTAGACCGTCAGACCGATCCACCGCCGAGGCGTCGGAGGAGACCACCATGCGAACGACGACCCGCAGCTCGCTGCTCGGAATACTGGCCGTAGCGCTCGCGTTCACCATCCTGGCGACCGCCACCGGATCGTCGGAGGCCGCGGTCATCGGCGGGACGGACTACGTGCTGTTCGCGAAGAAGAACATCAAGATGGAGGACGGTCCCGTGAACATCACGGGCAACATCGCGGTGAACAACCCAACCGGTTTCATCCGGATCGGCGCGCACAACGTGATCACCGGTTCGGCCACCGCCAACGAGATCAGGTTCGGGAGCTTCTCCCAGGTCACGGGGACGTGCGAGTACAATTCGTCGACCGGCCCCGTCGACTGCGGAAACATCATTAATCCCGCCGGTGTGCCGATCGTCACGCCGTGGCCTCCGCCTTCGCCTCTGGGTGACGTATCGGTTCCAAGCTGTGTGAACACTGAACCAGACAAGACGGTACCCGCAGGGGTCAGCCTCGCCCTCGGTCCCGGCTGCTATGGAGACGTGCGCGTCCGCGACGGCGCCACCCTCAACCTCGGCGCTGGCACGTACAACTTCAAGACTCTTCGCCTGGAGTCGCAGTCGATCACGAGCGGCGGCGGGGCGACCGTCAACGTGCAGGGGGCCGTCGTCACCGAGCCCGGTGTCACGATCAACGACGTCACGATCAGGACGGCCGCCACCGTGGGCGTCGTCATGACGATCGGCGTCCACGCGGAATTGACGACGGTCCTGCTCTACGCGCCCTACGCCAAGATCCACCTGTTCACGGCCGGCGAGTACACAGGGACCGAGGTCGTCGCCAAGGCCATCGTGGTCCAGCCGCTCACGATCCTGCCCCCGACGGCGCCGGCCCCGCTGACGTGCATCGAGGTCACCAAGAACTGCGAGGACGCCACCGAGCCGGGCGGCGCCATTCACTTCACTGGCTTCGTGCGGAACTGCGGCACCGAGGCGCTCGACGACGTCACCGTGACCGACGACGCGGGGACCGCGAACGTGAACGACGACGTGGTGGTGCTCGGGCCGGTGTCGCTGACGCCCAACCAGAGCCAGGCGTTCTCGGGTTCCTACGTGCCGGCGAGCAGCCCCTCGACGGATACCGTGACGGCGAGCGGCGTCGGAGCGACCACGCAGGCGAAGGTCGACGATAAGGCGAGCGCGACGTGCGAGGTGCCACCCCTGGCGATCGCGGGAGAGGGCTGCACGCCCGGGTACTGGAAGCAGCAGCAGCACTTCGACTCGTGGGCTCCGACCGGCTTGTCGCCGACGTACACCGCGGGCAGTTTGTTCAGCAGTCTGGCCGGCGCCTGTCCGGCGCTGGCGAGCAAGACCCTCCTCCAGTCGCTGCAGGGGGGCGGCGGCCCGGCATTCTGCGACAAGGTCCGGATTCTGATCCGGGCGGCCGTCGCAGCGTTCCTCAACGCCCAGCATCCGGACATCGACTATCCCCTCACGGTCCAGCAGATCCTGAATGACGTGAATGCTGCGATCGCGAGCGGGAACGCCAAGCAGGTGACCGACCTGGCGAGCTCGCTGGACGACGACAACAACGGCATCTGCCCGCTCAACTGACGAACGGCGCCCGGCAGCGCCGGCGAGGCGGAATGCCTGCCTCGCCGGCGCTGTCCGTTGCCTGTCACCTCGCCTTCAGCTTCACGTCCTCGTACGGCGCGGAGTACGCATGACCCGGGATCAGACCGAGCCCGGAC
>JBLNGJ010000105.1:0-5494 GCA_050264675.1 Micromonosporaceae bacterium | reverse complement strand
CCCGCATCGTCGACGGCGTGGTGGCGCGTGCGGGCGCGCAGGTCGTCATCGGCGACACCGACGGCACGCAGGTGCGCTACCAGGTGCTCTGCCGCCGCCATCACCGGGCCGGCCAGCTCGGTCCGGCCAACCACGCCGACGCCGACGCCGGCGGTGCGTGACAGTCCCGCCGGAGCCGGGTTGACTTGACGCCATGGTGCGCTACGTCCAGACCCGGCCCGACCTGCCCGATGTCTACGCCGATGACGCGGTGCTCCAGTCCTGGCTGCAGCGGCTGCTCGGGCCGGAGGCGATGCCCGCCGCCGAGTCGCGGCTCAAGGCGCTCGCGGCCGAGGTGATGGGTCCGCTGCGGGCCGCCCACGCGGAGGCCGAGGCGCAGCCACCCACCCTGCAGCAATACGACGCCTGGGGCGCGCGGGTCGATCGGGTGCAGGTGAGCCCGGGCTGGGAGCGGCTGCGGGTGGCCGCGGCCGAGCACGCCGTGGTCGCGCTGCCCTACCGGGCCGAGGAGCGGGCCCGGTGGGGCGCGCGGGCCCGGGTGCTGCAGCACGCGCTGCTGCACCTGTACGGCCCCGAGTCGGCCACCTTCACTTGTCCGGTGGCGATGGCCGATGGGGCGGCGGCGCTGCTGTCACGCTCCGATGTGGACGAACCGGTCCGGACCGCCTGGTTGCCCCGGCTCATCTCGACCGACCCGGCGGTGGCGGTCACCAGCGGTCAGTGGATGACCGAGGCCCAGGGTGGCTCCGACGTCGGGCGGGCCACCACCGAGGCCGAGCCCGCGCCCGACGGCTCCTGGCGGCTGACCGGTGAGAAGTGGTTCTGCTCCGCGATCGACTCGGCGATGGCGGTCGCGTTGGCCCGGCCGCCGGGCGCCGGCCCGGGCAGCCGGGCCCTGGCCCCGTTCCTGGTGCCGCGCTACGCCGCCGACTCCCCGCTCGCCGACCCGGGTGGCCCGGCCGGCCAGCCCGCGCCGGGGCTGCGCCTGCACCGGCTCAAGGACAAGCTGGGCACCCGCGCGGTGCCCACCGCCGAAGTCGGCCTGGACCGGGCGTACGCGGTCGCGCTCGGCGACCCGGCCACCGGTGGCCTGACCCGGATGATGACGCTGGTCGTGCTGACTCGGCTGCACAACGCGGCCGCGGCGGCGGCCGGCATGCGCCGTGGGCTCGCTTACGCCCGGGTCTACAGTGGCGCCCGCCAGGTCGCGAGTGGACGGTTGGCCGACAGCCCGCTGCACCGGGCCACCCTGGCCGGCCTCGCGGTCGACGCCATGGCCGCCTTCGCCCTCGCCAGCGCCGGCTTCGCGCTGCTCGGGCGGGTCGAGTGTGACGCCGATCCGGCGGCCGGCGCCGAGCTGCGTCTGGTGGCACCGCTGGCCAAGCTGGTCACCGGCAAGCTCGCGGTCGCCTCCGCGAGTGAGTATCTCGAGTGCTTCGGCGGGGCCGGCTACGTGGAGGACACCGGGTTGCCGCGGCTGCTGCGCGACGCGCAGGTGCTGCCGATCTGGGAGGGCACCACCAACGTGCTCAGCCTCGACGTGTTGCGGGCCCTCTCGCGCGAACCCGGTCTCGGTCCGGCCTTCCTGGCTCGCCTGGACCAGGCCGTCGCACTCGCGTCGGGTCTGCTCGTCAGCGGTGCGGTCGACGGTCTTCGGGCCGCGCGCTACCAGCTCACCGACCCGCTCGCCGCGGCGGCCGCCGACCCGACCGGGTCGTTCGTCGTGGCCGCGGCCCGCGAGACCGCCCTCACCATGGGGTACGGGCTGGCCCTCGCGCTGCTGGTCGAACACGCCGCCGCCACCGGCGACGAGGCGACGATGGCCGCCGCCGAGCTGTGGGGCCGGGCCCGCCTGGCCATCGACAGCACCGCCACCGACGCGAACCAGGCCTACGACCTTCTCGTCGGCCATTGACCGCACCGCATTTCCTTCCGGAGAAGCCGATCAGAGCGGCGGGACGCGACACAAGGTGACCGTGGGAACCGTGGCGTCTCGCGGGTCTCACGTTCGCCAGACCGCTGGACGGTCCGGCGGTAGCGTCAGACACAAGGCCGCATCTCGACCGCGGCCACACCGGAGGTGGAGCGGTGAACCAGCCAGATCGAACCAGCCTTCCCATCCGCCGACCGTCGTTCGCGGGGGTGGCGAACCGGACGCTGGAGGGCTCACGGCCAGACTGGAACCTCATGGGCCATGCCGACCCGCCGTCAGGGGCGCCGAACGTGCTGCTGGTGCTCATCGACGACGCCGGCTTCGGCAACCCCAGCACCTTTGGTGGGCCGATCCAGACCCCCAACTACACCCGGATGGCCAACGGTGGACTGAGGTACAACCGCTTCCATGTCACGGCGTTGTGCTCGCCGACGCGGGCGTCGTTGCTGACCGGGCGCAATAACCACGCCGTCGGCTTCGGATCGGTGGGCGAGTTCTCCACCGGCTTCCCCGGGTACACGGCGGTCCTGCCGCGAGACTGTGCACCGGTGCCACGGATCCTGCGCGACAACGGATACAGCACCGCCGCATTCGGGAAATGGCACCTGACTCCGGACGCACAACAGGGTCCGGCCGGGCCATTCGACCGGTGGCCCAACGGCTGGGGCTTCGACTACTTCTATGGGTTCCTCGGCGGCGACTCGGGCCAGTGGGACCCGTGCCTGGCCGAGAATCAGAAGATCATCGGGACCCCGGCCAGCTTCGGTGACGCCGAGCACCCGTACTACCTGCCCGACGACATGGCCGACAAGACCATCGAATGGTTGCACGCAATCCGCGCCCAGGACGCAAACCAGCCGTTCTTCGTGTACTTCTCCACCGGGTGCAGCCACGCACCGCACCACGTCCCGCCGGCGTGGGCGGAGCGGTACCGGGGGCGCTTCGACCACGGCTGGGACCGGCTCCGTGAGGAGGTCTTCGCCCGCCAGAAGGAACTCGGTGTCATCCCGACCGACACCGAACTGACCCCGCGGGATGAGGCGTTGCCAGCCTGGGACAGCCTGCCCGACCGGCTCAAGGCCTACTACGCCCGGCAGATGGAGGTCTACGCTGGCTACTCGGAGAACGCGGATCACAACGTCGGCCGCGTCATCGACGCCCTCGCCGAGCTCGGCGAGCTCGACAACACACTGGTGATCTGGATCTGGGGCGACAACGGAGCCAGCCTCGAAGGCGCCATCACCGGGTCGTTCAACGAGCTCACCATGCAGAACGGCATCCCGCTGACCGACGAGATGCAGCTGCAGCTCGCCGAGCGCTACGGCGGGATCGGGGCGTGGGGCGGACAGCTGATGATGCCGCACTACTCGGCGGCCTGGGCCTGGGCCGGCAACACCCCGTTCCAGTGGGGCAAACAGGTGGCCTCGCACCTGGGCGGCACCCGCAACCAGATGGTCGTGCACTGGCCCGGACACGCTCGCGAGGGTGGCGGCCTGCGCTCACAGTTCACCCACGTCATCGACGTCGGTCCCACCATTTTGGACGTTGCCGGCGTCCCGCCGCCGACCCACGTCGACGGGATCACGCAGCAACCGATGCACGGCACCTCGTTTGCGGGGTCGTTGGCCGACCCGTCCGCACCCGAACATCGTACGCGTCAGTACTTCGAGACCATCGGTAACCGAGGCATGTACAAGGACGGCTGGTGGCTGGCGTTACGCACCCAGCGCATCCCGTGGGTGCTCACACCGGAGGTGCTCAAGGACTTCGCGCCCGGCGTATGGGATCCCGATGCCGACCCGGCCGAGCTGTACTACCTGCCCGATGACTTCTCCCAGGCCCACGACATTGCCGCCGAGCACCCCGACAAGGTGGCCGAACTGAAGAGACTGTTCTGGGAAGAGGCCAGCACGTACCAGGTGCTGCCGCTCATGGCCACGTTGGCTACGTTCTTCGGGACGGTTCCACCCTTGCCCGACGTGTCGACGTACGAGTTCCGTGGCGACGTCCAGAACGTGCTCTCCGGCATGATCCCCAGGATCTATAACCACTCCTACACCATCAGTGCGGACCTGGTCGTCCCGCCCGGCGGAGCCGAGGGCGTCATCGTGGCCGAGGCCGATCACCTTGGTGGGTTCGCGCTGTTCGTTCAGAACGGAACGCTGACGCACACGTACTCGATGATGGGTGTGTTCATCTACCGCCAGGAGGCGGATGTACCGCTGCCCGATGGCGAGGTCACAGTCCGCATGGACTTCACCGCCGACGGGCCGAAGCCGGCCACCGGCGGAGAGGTCACCTTGTTCATCAACAACGAGATCGTCGGCAAGGGACGCATGGACCACACCGTCCCCATCCGCTTCTCCGCCTACGCCGGCATGGACATCGGCCGCGACAACGGTGGCGTGGTCGACCGAGGCTACGAGGACCGGAAGCCGTTCCCGTTCACTGGCACGATCCGCAAGGTCGTCTTCGACATCAAGCCGCACGTGACCGACGACGAGCACGACTTGCACATGACGAGCCAGCACGGCGAGACCGCGCACGCCCTGTCCGCATGAGCCCCAGCCGGTCAGGGGGACGGCTATGACATTCGACCACGAAACCATCGATGTGCTCGTCGGCGGCTACATGTCCCGCGACGCCGCCCACGACGACTACGAATCGGTCCGCAAGTCAGGCGGCTACCTGCACGGCGCGGTGGTGGTGGTCAAAGACCTCGACGGCAACCTCTCGGTTGAGCAGACCGACCACATGGTCCGCGAAGGCGCCGCCGGCCTGGGCGCGATCGGCTTCGTCGTCGGCCTGTTCGCGCCACCGCTGCTCGCCGCCACGGCGATCGGGGCGGCGATGGGCGCGGGTGTCGGCAAGCTGCTGCACCGCCGCACCGAAAACAAGCTGGAGAAGCAGGCCGGCGACACGATCCCCCTCGGCGGAGCCGGCCTGATCGTCGCTTACCCGCACTCGGCCGCCGGCACGGTCGAACCCGCCGTGACCCGGACCATCACGAAGGTGGTCGGCCAGGCCGAAGGCCACCATGTTCAGGCGTTGAAGGCCGCCGTCAGCGACGCTCAGCAGAAGATGAGGGCCGACAACGGTTGATGATTTCCGGGCCAGGAAGGGGGCAGGGTGGGCGAGTCTCTGGTGCCGGCTTCAGAAATGCCCGCGCGCGGGCCGATGTTGACCCTCGCATCGGGCCCCGACCCGTTCCACCTGATGGCCAAACCGACCGGCGCGGTATGCAACTTGGACTGCGAGTACTGCTTCTTTCTGTCCAAGGAGATGCTGTACCCGGGCAGCCGGTTCCGGATGACCGATGACCTGCAACAGCGCTACATCGAGCAGCTGCTCGCCGCGCACGCGGGCGCCCCCGAGGTGACTGTCGCCTGGCAGGGTGGCGAGCCGACCCTGATGGGCCTGGAGTTCTTCCGTCGCGGCATCGAGCTGCAACGCCGCTTCGCCCAACCCGGCCAGCGAATTCTGAACACCCTGCAGACCAACGGCACCCTGCTCGACGACGACTGGTGCGAGTTCCTGTCGGAGCACAACTTCCTGGTCGGT
>JBLNGJ010000104.1:0-2953 GCA_050264675.1 Micromonosporaceae bacterium | reverse complement strand
CCGCCGGTCAGGTCGGTGACGATCGCGTGCGCACCCTCGAACTGCCGGCGCATCCGGGTCAGCGCGTGCCGGTGGGCGGTGTCGGAGGCGACCACCCAGAACCGGTCGTCGGCGAGCTTGGTCACGGTCAGGTCGGCCTCGAGCCGGCCATCCTCGTTGAGCCACTGGGTGTAGGTGATCATGCCCGGTTCGCCGTCGACCCGGTTGGCCGAGAGCTGCTCCAGCTCCCGCCCGGCGTCACGGCCCTGCACCAGGAACTTCGACATGAACGACATATCCATGAGGATCACGCCGGTGCGCGCGGCCTCATGCTCGGCGGCCCAATACGGGAACCAGTTCTGCCGGCCCCACGACAGCGGCCCGACGGCCGGCTCGACGCCCTCCGGCGCGTACCAGTCGGCGCCCTCCCAGCCGCTCACGTCGCGGAAGTAGGCCCGCTGCTCGACCAGCCGGTGGTGCAGCGGGGAGAGCTTGGCACCGCGCGCGGTGCGCATCGCCCGGCCCGGGTAGTGCGTCTCGTAGACCAGGCCGAGGGACTCGACCGTGCGGGTGGCCCGGTACTGCGGGTTGGACTGGTACGGGTGAAGCCGGTCAATATTGATTCCGGTGATGTCGATGTCGGGCCGCCCGTCGACGATCCACTGGGCCATCGCCCGGCCCAGGCCGCCGCCGGTGAGGATGCCGATCGAGTTCAGCCCGGCCGCGACGAAGTAGTTCCGCAGCTCCGGCGCCTCGCCGACGATCGGCAGCAGGTCGGGGGTGAAGCTCTCCGGCCCGCAGAAGAACGTCCGCACACCGGCGTCGATGGAGACGGGCACCCGGCGCATGGCCGCCTCGAGGTAGGGCGCCATCCGGTCCCAGTCCGGCGGCAACTGGCCGAAGGAGAAGTCGGCCGGGATCCCGTCCACCCGCCACGGCGCGCAGACAGACTCAAATAGGCCGATCATCAGTCCGCGGCCCTCCTCGCGGAAGTAGCCGTAGCTCGCCGGGTCCTCGATGACCGGCAGCGTCCCGTCAATCCCATCGATCGGCTCGGTGATGAGGTAGTAGTGCTCGGCCGCCTGCAACGGGATGGTCACGCCGACCGTCGCGCCGAGCTGGCGGGCCCACATGCCGGCGCAGTTGACGACATACTCGGCTTCGATGTCGCCCTGGGGCGTGCGTACGCCGGTGACCGCGCCGCCGCGGGTGAGGAACCCGGTCGCCGGCACGCCCTCGAGCACGGTGACCCCGCGAATCCGCGCCCCTTTGGCCAGCGACATGGTCGCGTCGACCGGGTTGACCCGGCCGTCGTCGGGCACGTAGAAGCCGGCCAGCACGTCGTCGGTGCGCGCGGCCGGGAACAGTTCCTTGACCTCGCCGGCCGAGATCTCGTGCACGTCGACGCCGCAGTAGCGGTTGAACGCGGCCACCCGGCGGTACTCCTCCAGCCGGCCCGCCTCGGTGGCGAGCTCGATGAAGCCGATCTGCTTCAGGCCGGTGGCCTGGCCGGTCTCGGCCTCGAGCCGCGCGTACAGGTCACGGGTGTAGAGGCGCATCTCGGTCGAGGTCTGCGACGTCGAGCCGAACGTGACCATGAGCCCGGCCGCGTGCCAGGTGGTGCCGCTGGTGAGCCGATCACGTTCCAGCAGCACCACGTCGGTCCAGCCGAGGTGCGCCAGGTGATAGGCGACGGACGTGCCGATGATCCCGCCGCCCACGATGACGACGCGGGCGCGCTCTGGCATGGTCATGACCGGGCCGCTCCTGTGACTCGCCGACGTTGCGTGAATTATGGGCACATGGAGTTTCAGGATGTGGTGCGGCGTCGACGGATGGTCCGCCGCTACGACCCCGACCGTCCGATCCCCACTGACGTGGTGGAGCGGATCATCCGCAACGGGCTGCGCGCCCCGTCGGCCGGCTTCTCCCAGGGCTGGGGGTTCCTGGTGCTCGACACCCCGGACGATGTCGCGCGCTTCCGCGACGCGGTGCGGCCCGACGAGGACGCCGACCGCTGGTTCGCGGCCAACGTCGAGGCGCCGCTGCTGATCGTCCCGCACTCGAACAAGGACGTGTACCTCGACCGCTACGCCCAGGCGGACAAGGGCTTCAGTGACCGCTCCGACGCCTGGTGGCCGGCCCCGTACTGGGACATCGACACCGGCATGGCCTCGCTGCTCATGCTGCTGACCGCGGTCGATGCCGGCCTGGGCGCCTGCTTCTTCGGCATCCCGAACGACCGCATCGACGCCTACCGGAAGGCCTTCGGCGTGCCCGAGCAGTTCTTCCCGATCGGGGCGATCTCCATCGGCTACTCGGACGAGCCGCCGCGCGACCTCAGCAAGCACCGCCGCCCGCGCGACGAGGTGGTACATCGCGGGCGCTGGACGGCCTGAACGAGACCTGGACCGCCACGGTGTTCTCTGCCTGGCCCGCTGCGATTCCCCCGTTAGCGTGGAGGCCGGATCTTAAGGGATAGAGGATCATGGCTGAGACGAGAAGGAAGTTTGATCAAGACTTCCGTGACGGTGCGGAGCGTATCGTGCGTGAGACCGGTAGGCCGATCGCCCAGGTCGCGAAGGATCTTGGCATCCATGAGGGGACGCTGGGTAACTGGGTGGCCAAGGACCGCAGCGCGCGGTCGGGGGCCGCCGGCAACGGGGCTCTGTCCGAATCGGAGCATGGCGAGCTGGCCAGGCTGCGCCGGGAGAACGCCGAGCTGGCCATGGAGCGCGATGTGCTCAAGCGCTCGGTCGTCCTCTGGGTGAAGGAGGCGATGGGCCGGTGAGCGTGGCGGCGTTCGTCGTCTGCCAGAGGGCCGTCTTCGGGGTGCCCCACGCGACCTCCTGCCGGGCGTTGGGGGTGTCGGCGTCGTGGCTGTACAAGTGGCGCGACCGGCCGGCCACGCCGCGGCAGGTCCGGCGGGCTGAGCTGGTCGAGCGGATCGGCAAGCTGTTCGCCGAGTCCGGTG
>JBLNGJ010000103.1:0-13862 GCA_050264675.1 Micromonosporaceae bacterium | reverse complement strand
TTGCCCGTACACCTTCGATGACGTGGGCTCCTTCCAGGAAACTGCCCGTCCGCTCACGGTCATGGAGCTCACCCCGCGGGCCCAAACCGGGACCCAACGCCGATCGTTCGCTGCCTGACGTCGCCGCGCGGTAATCTGAGCCTCCGCGAGAGTCGTCTCGAGCGTGCTCATGACGACCGCGGGCGCGTAGCTCAGTGGGAGAGCACTCGCCTTACAAGCGAGGGGTCGCTGGTTCGAACCCAGCCGTGCCCACCAGGTTAGAGCCGGTTCGCGCGCGTAGCGGTGACGGGCCGGGCGTCCCGGGTCGTGCTGATGTGTTACCGGGGTTGGGAGGATGTCCAGCCTTGCTGTTGCAGCCGTTGGATGCCGTCGAGCAGCAGGTCGCGCGCATCCGTGGCCGGGACTTCGCCGGCCGGGTGGCCGCCGTTGGCAGCCAGGTCCGACAGGTACGCCCGGGCGACGCCGTCTTCGGCGACCTCGGCGACGCCAACGGCGCGTTCGCCGAGTACGTGAGCGTGCGCGAGACGTTGGTCGCGGTGAAGCCGGCGAATCTGACGCCCCAGCAGGCGGCCGCTCTACCGTTGGCCGGCGTCACCGCGCTCATGGGACTGTGCGATGTCGCGCAGGTTGCGCCTGGCCACCGCGTTCTCATCAACGGCGCCTCCGGCGGCGTGGGCACCTTGGCGGTCCAACTGGCCAAGGTGCTCGGCGCGACCGTCACCGCAGTATGTAGCACCCGCAACGTTGACCTGGTCCGCTCCCTCGGCGCCGATCACGTGATCGACTACACCCACGACGACTTCACCCACGACACCGCCGCTACGAGGTCCTGTTCGACCTGGTCGGCAACCGCTCTCTCACCCAGTTGCGGCGGGTGCTGACCCCGACCGGGACGCTGGTGCTCTCGGGCGGCGTCTACCGCGGCGGCAGCCTCATTGGACCGATCGGGCTCATCGCGCGCGGGCGGCTGCTGGCACCCTTCGTCCGACACCGCGTCGTCACACTCACCACGACACCTAGCCAGCAGCACCTCAACACGCTTCGCGCCCACGCCGAGACCGGCCGCCTCGCCCCGGTCATCGACCGGACCTATCCGCTGCACGAGGTGCCACAAGCCATCCGGTACCTCGAACGTGAGCACGCTCGCGTGAAAATCGTCATCACCATCTGACCGCCGCCCCAAACCCGCGCGACCGGCTCAGCAGATCACGCGACAGACGCGGCGGTCGCGTACCGCACTGCGATCTCTGCGGCGTCGGCCAGGTCGCTTTCCACCACGGTCAGTCCCGGGCGCGCGACCCGCGCGCCGAGTTCGCCGAGCAGATCCTGAAGATGCCCCTCGGCGGCCGTCGCTTGCGCCGCAGCCCCGGCGGTGACCACCGTGAGCGCGGCCCGACCGTCGAGGGCACGCGCCGGTAGGTGGTCGAACAGCACCTTCAACAAGCCGGTGTAGGCGCCCTTGTAGGTCGGGGTCGCGACGACCAGCAGGTCCGCGCCACGCAACTGATCGAGCGCGGCGGCGGTGCCGGGCGCGTCGGCGATCAGGAGATCGGCGCCAAGCCTGGACACGTCCACGACCGCCGGCTCCGGATCGCCGCGCCGGGCCGCGACGGCTCGTCCGACGTCCACCGCCAGGGCGGCCGTGCGCGATCCGAGCCGCGGATGACCCGACACCACGACGACACTCACGCGCTCTCCCGTCGCGGACCGCCGTTGCTGCCCGCCTGGTGCAGCAACGGTGCGGCCGGTTCATTTCCGTGCGGATCACCGGCGACGGTCACCACCACATCCGCGGCGTGCCGGAGCATCAGTCGACGGAGCATCAATTCATCCATAGTGGACAGGTTCGGAACAGTACGGTCACGGCGCCCTCCTGGCCACCAGGGTCACGTCGTCCCACCGGCAGGATGGGCTCTCGGCCTTACGCTAGCGGGTCGGAGTGTGGGACAGAGTCGCTGGATGTGCGGACCACGGTGCGTATATCGTGCTGTTGGCCACGGGCCTTGGCCAGGTCGTCACGTCGCTGGGCCTTGATCAGTGGCAGCCGGGCCGGCTGGAACATCGTCACGATGCCGGGCGACGCCTCCGCCCATAACTTCAGTCTCGACGCTCAGGCGTCGCATTGAGAGCGGTTCGACGCTAAACACTTACACGACAACGCTGGGCGGGAATGCCACCCGGTCAGTCGGCGTCGACCACCGGTCCCGCCTCGGTGCTTCCCAGCGCAGCTCGCCACGCGCGCACGGCCGCCCGGGCCGGACCTACCTCGTGAAGCGAGAACTGGTTACCGACGACGATCGTCTCCTGGCTGCCCGGCGGACCTACGGCCTGCCCGGCTGCCGACCGCAGCGAGACAAACCAGAACCGATAGCGCTTGCCGGCGACCGTTAGCTGCACCCCGAGACCGAAATACAGCCGTGGGAAGCGCGCCGTTATCTGGTCGGCCGGAACGCTGAAGACCAGCCGCCCGGGCTCCTTGCCACCCCCGCCAGAGGTGAACGTCACAACGCCATTGGCCAGCGCCAGCTCACCCAACTCGACAGGACCCCACGGGCCGAGCCGGCCCAGTCGAGACACCGACGTCGACAACTCCTCGTCCATCGCCAAGCACCTCCAGCCATCAATCTAGGATGACCGCGCAAACATCACCCAATATCGATCAGATCCCGGCCCGAACGGTGAATCTTGCGGCATGAACAATAGATCCGCCTCCTCCGTCGAAGAAGGCGCCAACAGCCCAAGAGGGAAGCTGAACCGGGCGCTGTTGCACCTGCTCTGCTGCCCGAGACGGACGCACTCCATCAGCATCAATGACTGAGCACGGGAGCAGCGAAGCGTGGCCCACCCGAAAGGCGGGCGGGCGGTGCGCGATCGCATCCGACAGGCTTCGCGCGGGTCGGAGCGTGGTCCCGATGGCGGCGGCGCTTGCCCGGATCAGAGCGGGTCAACCCCACCTGACCGAGCGTATGACGAGGGTGCTGACCGTGCCATCGCTTCAGGTGTAGGTGCGCCGGACTCGGTGCCGGGCGCCGATCGTCCGCAATGGTCAGTAGGGTCGGTGCCTATGGACATGCTGAGGAACGCGCAGATCGCCGAGGCCAAGCTGACCGACTGGCGCAAGCTGGCTCAGGGACTGCACGCCCGCTACGTCGTCGGCGACTTCGGTACCGGGGTACGGTTCGTCGCCGCGGTGGGCGAGGTCGGCGACGAACTCGGCCACCACCCGAGCGTGACCATCGGCGACGGGTACGTCGATTTCAAGCTGATCAGCAATGACGCTATTTACCGCGACGACGATGGCGCCGAGCACGTCGTCGAATGGGTGACCCAGCAGGACATCGACCTCGCCCAGCGGATCACCGAGATCGCCGCCACACACGACGTCGCTGCCGACCCGGCCTCGATCACCACCATCGAACTCGCCCTCGACACGGCGCACGCCGCGACGATTGCGCCGGTGTGGGCGGCCCTGCTGACCGGGAGCACTGACGCTCAGGGCCGCGGCACCATCGGCGAGGACGTCCGGGACGCGACCGGCCGCGTGCCGAACCTGTGGTTTCAGGACACCGACGAGCACGAGACCCCGCGCCAGCGGTTCCACATCGACGTCTGGGTGGCACCTGAGGTGGCCGAGCAGCGGATCGCCGCCGCCGTTGCCGCGGGTGGGATCGTCGTCGATGACAGTCAGGCGCCGTCGTTCACGGTGATTGCCGACCAGGATGGCAACAAGGCGTGCGTGAGCACGATGTTGCCGGCGGCGACAGGCTGACCCGCTACGGCGACGCCACGGAGTAGAGGAAGTCGATGACCGCAGGGGCGAAGTTGGCCGTCAGCGATGGCACATGGCCGCCGTGCACGATGGTCCACAGCTCAACCCGGCTGCCGGCCTGGCAACCGTAGGCGGTCACGGTGGTCTCCGGTCCGGGCAGGTCGGCGACGAGATCCTTCGGCGGCAGCGAGGTGTCGGCCGGGTCGGCGCACCCGTCGACCTGCCGCCAGGTCATCAGCGTGGTGGCCGCCGAGGGGTAGACACCGGCGGTGTACGTGCCGCCGTCGAACCGGATGGCTTGGTCGTTCGTGCCGTGGATCTGAAGAACGCTGACCGGACGGCTCGGTTGGCACCCGGACGCATCGGCGGCCATCGCGCCGGCGAGCGAGATGATCGCGGTGACCGCATCGGCGTGCTCGCAGGCCATCCGGTAGGCCATGAACCCGCCGTTGGAGTGTCCGACAAGGAACACCCGACCGGCATCCACGGCGTACGACGCGGCGACTGCATGGAGCACCTGGCTGAGATAGTCCGAGTCGTCAACGCCGGTCGCATGGAAGTCGCAGCACGCCGTGGTCGCGTTCCAGAACCGGTTGCCGTCCGAGTCGACCGTCCCGTCGGGCATGGCGTAGAGGAAGCCGCGCCGTTCCGACTCCGCGGTCAGCTGGAAGTACGCCTCCTGCTCGGCTGCGTTCGATGAGTAGCCGTGCAGCAGCATCACCAGCGCAACCTTGATCTCGGGCCGGTACGACGCCGGCACGTGGAGCCGGAAGGGTCGGTTGGCGAGGTCGACCGTGAGGGTCTGGCCCGACCGGACACCGGCCGGCGGACCGGTCCGCGGCGCCTCGGCCGGAGTAGTGGCGCAGGCGGTGATGAGCACCGGGGCGAGCAGTGCCAACAGCCTCGCGCGTCGCGTCACGAGTTGATCGTGAAGGATCGCCCGAAGACCGGCAAGCCTTCAGCGTTGCGGGCGCGGTCCTGCCTGGATCTTGAGGGGTCGCCGCGGTGGTATTGTCGATCATATGTCTGTGACTGTACTGTTGTATACATGAAGACGATGATCGACTTGGACGACGAGAAGCTGGCATTGGCGGCCAAGGAGTTGGGCACAACAACGAAGAAGGATACCGTCAATGCCGCGCTCGACTTCGTAGCCAACCGTCGACGCCGGATCGAGCAGCTCCTCGATGACCCGTACGCACTCGGTGTCGGCCCTGACATTACCGATGCTGACGTGATGCGCCAGGCTAGGCGGTGACGCTTCCTGTCGGTCCGGGGCAGCTCTACCTGATCGATACGTCGGCCCATGCTCGTGCCAATCATGTGCCCGTGCGCCGAGTCATTGCCGGGTTGATCGCGGATCGAGCCGCAGCAACCTGCGTGACTGTCGACCTCGAGGCGGGCTACTCGGGGCGCGATGTCAATGACGTTCGGACGATCGCCCAACGTCGACGCAGTCTCTATGTGGTCCTGCCGATGAGCGAGGTCATCGCTGAGCGGGCCCGAGATGTTCAGGTGCGCATGGCGGCCCGAGGTCATCACCGGGCCGCCGGAGTGGTGGACTTGCTGACCGCCGCGGTCGCTGAGCATCACGGCGCCGTCGTGCTGCACTACGACGCCGACTTTGAGCACATCGCTGCCACTACGGGCCAGCCGCACGTGTGGATCGTTCCGCGCGGCAGCATCGATTGAGCCGGCGGTGACCTTGCGCCGAGGTGGCGGGCTCGTCGGCAGAGGAGGTGAGCCCGCTACCTCGGGGGTCTATCGGCGGCGTCAGGCGGGTGTTGCGCCGAGGCTCAGGGCCGCGGCGTACGCGTCGACCAGGCCGGTGCCCTTGTCGACCGCGGTGGTGTAAGAGCCCACCGTCTGGTAGGGCGCGCCGTTGGTGAACTTGAACGCCGTCGACTTGATGGCGTTCTCGATCTGAGCCGGCGTCGCGTTCGGCGCGACCTGAAGGAGCTGGGTCACGATCCCGACGATGTGCGGCGTGGCCATCGAGGTTCCGCTGATCGTGTTGAAGGTGCCGATGTCGAGCAGGCCCGGACCATTGTGCGGATCCAGGCCGGTCGAGCAGATCACCAGGTAGGGACGGCAAGCCGAGGTGATGTCGGAACCGGGTGCGGAGACATCGGGGTACGTTTCGGGGTGACCGGCCGCGCCGCGGCTGGAGAAGTCCGACACCACACCGTTGCGAGTGCCGGTGCCCTGGTCGTCGTAGGAGGCGACCATGATGATGCCGGGCGTCGGGTCCTGGCCGGGCGGGTTGGTGGCGTCGTTGTCCGGGCCGTCGTTGCCGGCCGCCCACACGGTGAGGACGCCCTCGGCGGCCAGTGCCCGCTGCAACTTGACGGTGGCGGAGTTCGGGTCGAACTCACCGCCTCCACTTGGGCCGTACGAGTTGTTGCTCACCCTGATCGGGGGACATCCGGCGCACGGGTTCAGGTGATGGTCGAGCACCCAGTTCAACGCGCTGTTGGCACCGAAGATGAATAGTCCCGCGCCGACCGAGAGGCTGATCAGGGTGGCACCGGGTGCCGCGCCGTGCAGGCTCGTGCCGTCAGTCAGCGTGGTCGGCCGGCCGGCGACGATGCCGGCCACGTGGGTGCCGTGCCCACCGGCGGAGAGAGTGTCGGTGTCGTTGACCGCGGTCAGGTTCAGGAAGCAGGAGTCGTTCGGTAGCGGGAACGGCTCGATCATGTCGGTGAGCGGACCGCAGACGTTCTTCAGGTTGAGTTTGACCGCGCTCGTGCCGTCGGGGTTACGGAAGAACGGGTGGGTGCCGTCAACGCCGGTGTCGATGATGGCGGCCGACACGCCCCGGCCGTCGACCGGCTGGCCCTGCGCATCGCGAAGCTGGGTCCGGGCCTGCTCGCCACGGGTGGCCAGGTTGGAGGTCGACAGGTACAGCCGGATCGGCTGGTCACCCTCGACATAGGTCACGCCGGGGCGCACCCGCACCGCCTCGATCTGAGCGGCACTGCCCCGGGCCACCGCGACACCTATCTTGTCCCACGTGGTCAGCAGGGTGAGGCCGGCGTCGGCAACCGCCTGCCGGGCCGCGGCAATCGTGGTGGCATGGACGAACACCGGGATCGTCCCGGGGTTGCTCAGCTGGGCGGCGAGTAGAGGCGAGACCGGGGCCGGTGTTCCGCTCGCCTGGGCCGGCACTCCCGGCACCAGGTATAGAGCGGCCACCAGTGGGCCAAGCAGGAACGGAGTGACTCGACGCATGGGTTCTCCTCGGTCGTAGTGCCCCGGCCAACCCCCCGTAGGCCGGGCCGGCACCGGTCCCGTACCCACTTACGACCGTCATAACCATCGATGAGCCGGCCCGATGCGCTAGCGGCGCGTCGGGGCAGCTTCAACGAGCGGGCCGGCCCGGGCTCACCGCGCGCCGACGGTGATCGTCGACGGGTCGAGCAGCCGGGACAGGGCGGCGAGCTGCGCCGGCACGATCCAGTAGTAGACCCAGGTGCCGCGGCGCTGGCACTGCACCAGGCCGGCCTCGCGCAGCACGCGCAGGTGGTGCGAGATGGTCGGGCCGGTGAGCGCGAACGCCTCGATCAGGTCGCAGACACATACCTCGCCGCCGGCCCGCGCGGCGATCAGGGACAGCAGCCGCAGACGCACCGGGTCGCCGAGCGCCTTGAAGGCGCCGGCCAGCTCGCCGGCGGCGCTATCGGTCAGCGCCTCGGTGACGATCGGCGGGCGACCGGTCGCCTCCCGGCGAGGTGACGGTTGGCTCGACACGGCTCTAGTTTGACCTCGGTCTAGGCAGCCGGCAAGGCGTTGATCGTCCCGCAACCAGGGGTCTGGACTCAGATGCACATCGCCCGGCGCAGATGGCCGGCGTTCGCCTCAACATGGGCGATGTCGGCCTCGAGCCAGGTGAGGTCGTCGCCGCGGGCGGCCCGCACCCGCAGCCACTCGAGCACGGTCTCCGGCAGCTGCTCGCGGTCGGAGTGCTCGAGCCCGTACGCGTCGCAGAACAGGCGCAGCCGGATCATCTGCTGATCCATCGGCAGCACCAGATCCGAATTGGACGGTGCGCCCAGGGGGATGAACCGGTGGGCCGCGGCGGCGAGGTCCCACCGCCGGGCGCCGGGGTGGGCCGAGTCGAGGTCGACCAGCGCGATCGGGTGTCCATTGCGGAAGACGGTGGTGTGCGGCCCCACATCGCCGTGGCAGATCACCTCGACCGGTGGCTGCTCGGGCTGGCGCCACGACGCCGGCTCGGGCGCGACGAAATCCACGGTCGCGTCGTGGTATCGGCGCAGCAGCTGGGCCAGCTCGCCCAGCGCCTGGTCGCTGACCGGCTGCTCGGCGGACGGGTGACCGTCACCCGGCACGTGGCTGACCAGCAGCCGCCCGTCCTCGTCGAAGCCCATCACCTGGGGCACGCCGTCGAAATCCTGCCGGGCCAGGTGGTCCAGTAGCGCCCGCATGGCCGGAATCCAAGGGCCGGGCGCGCAGGCGACGGCGACGCCGAGCCGGGTCAGGCCACCGCCGGGAGGCTGCTCCGGGCCGCCCTGATGACGCAGCAGGTCGAGCAGGAAGCGGCAGGCCTCGTCCTCGGAAGCGAAGCGGTGCTCGTCGAACATGATGCCGCGCTCGAAAAACCAGACACACCAATGCTTGTGGTGGATGCCGATCCGGTACGCCTCGGTGCGCGTACCCATCTCCCGAGGGTCCAGGCAGTAGAGATCCGGATCTATCTCTTCGCGCGCGAGGGCCTCGCGGAGCTCGGCGATGTTCACCTGGCTCAGCCGCGGACAGTGAAGAACGCGGAGAAGATCTGACCGGCCACCGTGACGTGCCACTCGTAGCGTCCGGGTGCCAGCGGCAGCGGCGGAACGTTGAGGGCGAACGACGCGTCGAGCGCGCTGCCGGGGGCGATGCCGGCCGGCCGGCCGACCTCGAGTTCGCCCTGGGCCCGCACCGCCGCGTTGCCCTCGGGCATGGACAGGACCACCGGCTGCCCGTCGGCGTCGCGCAGTTCGAGGGCGAGCCCCAGCTTCTCGTTGGCCCTATCCCAGGGCACCTTGATGAGCAACGCGACGGCGTGTGAGCTCGGGCTCGACGTCACCGACCATCCCGCGCCGAGCATGTGCACCTTGCCCGAGCCCGAGTCCGCCTGGGCGGCATCACAAAGAATCAACTGCACGTCCAGCGGCGAGGCCATTACCGGCTCACGCCGGTCGCGACGCCGTACCCGCTCCATTTCATGACGACATGATGCCCTCGGCCGACCAGCCACGCCAGCAGGCTCGATGCGGGCCGGGGCGGTCAGGCCGCGGCCTTCGCCCAGGTGCGGCCATCGGCGGAGAGAAGCGCCGCGCACGCCTCGGCGCACCGACGGGCGGCCTCGACGCAGCGCTCCCGCTGGGCCGGGCTCGCGGCACATCGCGCGCACGCGTCGGCACAGGCCCGGCCGGCGGCCGCGCACGCCAGCAGCAGAGCCCGCACCGCATGCGGGTGCGCGGGTTTGCGGGTGAGCACCCGCCAGGTCGCTCCACTCGTGTCCACGAAATCCAGGGCGGCCCGCAGGGCGGCCACATGGTCGATCGCCGGGGGCTGGCTCAGGCAGGCATCCGCGTAGGCGGTGCCCGCGCACACCGCCTCGAAACAGGCCTGCGCGCAGGCGTCAACCGCATCACCATCGAAGCGAGGCACGGGTGTGCGTTCGCTGACGAGCGTCATAGGGTTCACCCCCGGTTAGGTTTGCCCGAGCGTTACCCGCACGGACTCAGCTCTAACCGGGGGGTTGGTCGAACCGTTACATGCCGCCTGATGGCTTGATTACCGTGACGACGATCTCCTGGTCCGGCGTCGCCTGCTGGCCGGCCACCGGGTTCTGGGCCTGCACCGTCCAGTCCTGCAGCAACTGGACCGCGGTGCCGTCGTTGTCACCGTTGACGAACTTGATGTTGGTGAAGCCCGCCCCGCGCAACTGCTCGTCGGCCTGCTGGCCGTTGAGACCCACCACGTTCGGCACCGCGATGGTGGCCGGGCCGGTGGTGGCTGGCGGTGTGGTCGGCGGCGCGGTCGTCGTGGCTGGGGTGGTCACCACGGCCGTGGGCGTCGGAGAACTGCCCGGCGTCGGCTCGTCCTGGATCACCTTCCAGATGGCGTACGCCCCGCCGCAGAGGAGCAGTAGCAGGAGGAGCAGTAGGAGCAGGAGCCACCACCGGCGGTCTTTCTTCTCTTCCTCCGGTGGTTCCGCCCCATCGGCGCCCGCGGACTGGGTGGTCGGCTCGCCTCCGCTTGACGGCTCTGACGATGATCCGGCGCTCACTGGTTCCGACACTCGCGGTGCCCTTTCCGGTATGGGGTGAACCTCGATATGTACTGATCGAGATGCGCAGGTGTTGACTGTAGCGGCAGAGCCACGGCAGCGCGCAACAGCACCGGCCATGATCCTGCGTGGGGTGGCATCGGTGGATCGACCGCGAGGCGCCCGGCTCGCCGACGAACGACAGCGTCCCCGCCTTCAGATCAGCCGGCATCTGGCCGTACGGTCAAAGCTTCCTCACCCGTACGGCTGTGTCGGCGCCTCGGGGGCCGGGGGCCGGGGGAAAGCAGGGGCACCGTATTAACGCGGAGGCGTTAATACGGTGCCCGTCCTTTCACACTCACCAACACGGCGGGGTTAGTCGCGGCCGGGCTCGAGCCGTCGCAGCGCCAGCCGGGCACCGCCGATGAGTACGGCGATCTGGATCAGCAGGATCACCACCGACCGCCACCAGGCGGCCGCCGAGTGTGCCCACAGTGAGTCTTTGAGGAACGGAATCATGCCCTGAAGGTCCACCGTGGACGACCCGGCCGCGAACCCCCAGCGGGTCGGTGAGATCCAGGAGATCGGGTTGAGGATCTTCTCGCCACCCAGCTCGAACAGACCGCCGGAGAGCACCAGCTGCGCCATCACGGTCACCACCAGCACCGGCGTGGTCTGCTCGGCGGTACGGGCGAGCGTGCTGATCACCAGGCCGAGCACCGTCGAGGCGATGGCGACCAGCGCCACCGGCACCATGATCTCCACGGTGCTCCATCCGATCACGAGCGGGTCGACCGGCTTGCTGCGTCCGATTAACGACAGCCAGACGAACAGGACGGTCTGCACGGTCACGATGAGCGTGAATACCACGATCTTGGACGCGAGGTAGGCGCCGGGGGCAAGCCCGACCGTACGTTCCCGCCGGTAGATCGAGGCCTCCGAGACGATCTCGCGGATAGATACCGCGATGCCGAGGAATGACGCGCCCACGACCAGCACGACCAGGATCCGCTGGGCCTCGAGGTTGATCAGGTCGCTGGCGGGGGCCAGGCCATGCTCGCCGGGAACCGAGTGCGTGAGCAGGGCCAGTGCGAGGGGCAGGCCGAGCAGGAACAGCGCGTAGCCCCGGTCGGCCGCGACCACGGCGAGCATGCGCAGGCAGAGGGTGGCGAACTGGCGAAGCGGGGCGACCGGATGCAGCGCCCGGCTGCGCAGTGGCAGTCCCTTCAAGCCGTTGGCCTTGGCCATCGCCGCCCCGGGCGAGATGACCGCGGCGCCTTCCGTCGGATGGGCCGGGCCGGCCGGGACCAGGGCTAGGGCCGCGGCTGGGACCGGGGCTACGTCGAACACCGCGCCCTCGTGGGCTTCGTGGGAGGTGTCGTCGTGGGTGGCGGCTTCGTGGGCGGCCGGCTCCTCGTCCGCAACCGGTGGCCGGGGCGCGGGCACCGGCGGGCTGGGAACTGGGCTGAGCCCGGCCACCTGCAGGGCCACCTCACCTACATAGGTGCGGTAGCTGTCGGAGTTGCGATAGCGCTGAGCCCAACGTTGGGCGTCGTTGGTCACCTTGTCGAAGACGTCGGCGTAGTCCTCGGCCTCGAAGAAGTCGAGCACCGTGTCGGGTGGACCGAAGTAGCCCATGCGACCGCCCTGGCACATCACCAGCACCCGATCGCACAAGCCCAGGTGCAGCACGCTGTGCGTGACGATGACCACCGTCCGTCCGGAGTCCGCCATCTCCCTGAGCTCGCGCATGACCTCCTTGTCCAGGGCCGGGTCCAGGCCGGAGGTCGGTTCGTCGAGAACGAGCAGGGCGGGCTCGGTGAGCAGCTCGAGCGCGACCGAGGTGCGCTTGCGTTGACCGCCGGAGAGCGTGTCGATGCGCTGGGTGGCCCGCGGGGCGATGCCCAGTGTCGCCATGACCTCCTCGACCCGTTCCGCCCGCTCCGACCGGGGCACGTCGTCGGCGAAGCGCAGGGAGGCGGCGAAGCGCAGGGCTCGGCGCACCGTGAGTTGGCGGTGCAGCACGTCATCCTGCGGCACGATGCCGATGCGGTAGCGCAGCTCGGCGTACTCGGCATAGAGATCGCGACCGTCGTAATGGACCGTGCCCTGGGTGGCCGGCCGGATCCCGGTCAGCGCCCGGATCAGGGTGGACTTTCCGCAGCCGCTCGGGCCGATGATGCCGAGCAGGCAGCCGGCCCGCAGCACGAACCCGACGTCGTCGAGCAGCACCTGCTCACCCAGGCGCACGGTGAGGTCGTCGGCGGCGAGGGAAGCCGGGCCGGTGTCGATGTGCTCGTGCAGCCGTTCGCCGTCGAAGACGAGCTCGTAGCGGCCGATGGTGATGCGATCGCCCGGGGCGAGCACTGCCCGGGTGACCCGTCGACCGTTGTGGTGCAGGCCGTTGCTGCTCGCCGTGTCCACGATGTGGTACTTGGAGCCAATACGACGAACTTCCGCATGGTGGCGCGAGACCCACAGGTCGGGTAGAACGATGTGGCTGGATGGGTCGCGGCCGATCCGGATGGTCACCGTGTGCGGTTCACTCGTCGCGGTGGCGGGTGACGGGGTCGACGGCGATGCGGCGGGTGGTGGTGCGGTGCTGTCTTCGTTACTCCCCACGCGCATCATCATGCAGGTCATGTCCAACCGCCGCGCGTCGCCGGGCGGTCGTTGGGGCGCGGCGGGCCCGTCACCGCCTCGGCCGATCGGCGGTTGTGCGGGCAGGCCAGAGCCGTAACGGTGGCAGGGAGCGGAGCGGCTTGACCGTCCCGGCCCGAGGGGACCGGCCCGGACGGTCGTTATGCGTGTACTCCCGGGCGCGTTACCTGCGCGGCGCCCGAGGCGTTGCGCAGCGAAGGGGAGGGGTAGCGGTGCCGTCGTTGCTGTCGGCTGAGCCGATCGAGTCGGGATCCACCGCCTGGCTGTTTGCCGCGGCCGCGTTGGTCCTGATGATGACGCCGGGCGTGGTGTTCTTCTACGGCGGGATGGTGCGCCGCAAGAACGTGCTCGGCGTGGTCATGCAGGGCTTCGTCGCGATGGCCGTGGTCAGCGTGCTCTGGGTGGCGGTGGGGTTTTCGCTCGCGTTCGCCGGCACCGGTCGCTTCATCGGCGATCTTCGTTACGCTGGGCTCCCCGCTCATCTGGACAACCCGCTCACACCGGGCGTACCGTTGCTCGCCTTCGCCTTCTTCCAGATGATGTTTGCGGTGGTGACACCGGTGCTCATCACCGGCGCCGGCGTGGAGCGGTGGCGCTTCGGGGCGTTCGCCGTCTTCGTCGGAATCTGGTCGCTCGCGGTGTATGCGCCGGTGGCCCACTGGGTCTTCGACCCGCGCGGCTGGGCGGCCCAGTGGGGTGTGCTCGACTTCGCCGGCGGCACAGTCGTGCACATCAACGCCGGCGCCGCGGCGCTCGCCGTCGCGATCGTGCTCGGCCGCCGTCGCGGCTGGCCGGAGCAGGCCGACCGGCCACACAACCTGCCCATGGTGATGATCGGCTTGGCCCTGTTGTGGTTTGGCTGGCTGGGCTTCAACGGCGGCTCCGCGTACGCGGCCGGCGAGCTCGCCGCGGTCGCGCTGATCAACACCCAGGTCGGCGCGGCCGGCGGCGTGCTTGGCTGGATCACCGCCGAGCGCCTGCGCTACGGCAAGCCCACGACGCTCGGTGCCGCCTCCGGCGCCGTCTCCGGCCTGGTCGCCATCACCCCGGCCGCGGGCTACGTCTCACCAGTGAGCGGCATCGGCATCGGTCTGCTCGCCGGCGTGCTCTGTCACCTCGCGGTCGGCCTCAAGCGATGGTTCAACGTGGACGACTCAC
>JBLNGJ010000102.1:0-6019 GCA_050264675.1 Micromonosporaceae bacterium | reverse complement strand
GACGTCGGAGCCGGCCTCGGGTTCGGTGGTGCAGAAGGCGGCCACCCGCGGCTCGGCCGCGTCGCCGAAACACTGCGGCACCCATTCGACCAGCTGGTCCGGCGTACCGGCGGCATAGATGCCGGCCACCGCGAGCCCGGTGCCCATGATGGACAGGCCGATGCCGGCATCACCCCAGAAGAGCTCCTCGTTGGCCAGACAGAGCGACAGGCCAGTCGGGTCCGACCAGCAGCTGGCCAGAAACTCGAACCCGTAAAGCCCGATCTTGGCTGCCTCGTGGATGATCGGCCAGGGTGTCTGTTCACGCTCGTCCCACTCGGCCGCGGCCGGGCGCACGACGTCGGCGGCGAAGCCGTGCACCCAGTCCCGCAGGTCGCGTTGCTGCGGGGTGAGGTCCAGCGTGAACTCCCGCTCGGTCACCGGTTACCCGCGCGGCAGGTCGAAGATCTTCTCGAGGTTGGCCGCCAGACCCAGGTCGCCCTTCGCCTTCAGCTTGCCGGTCATGAACATCATCATCGGGTTCGCGTTGCCGGCGACCAGGTTGAGAAAGTCCACACCGCCCAGCGTCACGGCGAGCTTCGGCTCCCGTTCGGGCGTGGGCGAGACGGTGCACGCGCCGTCGGCGACAACCACCTCGTATGTGTCGGATCCGCCGTCGGGGCGACCGGTGATGATCCAGTGGATGACCGCGCTCATGCCGCCAGCGCGATCGGCGCGGAACTGGGACGGGAACCGGCGGAAGACCTCGCCCAGGATCGCGTCCCGGCTCTCGCCGCTCATCGCGGTCTGGAGTTGGTCCGTTCCGGCGGCCTTGACGGCCTTGGCGAACTGCTCAGGCTCAACCGATGTGAACGAGGACGGATCAAAGTCGGACACGACAACCTCCGGAGGGCATGGCAGGCTCGCGCGCTCGCGCAACTACCCGGGTAACCCTACTAACGGGTAGGTAGCCTGTCCACGAGCGATCGTGCCGAGCACATGCGGCCGGCCGGTAGCTGGCTCGTACAGGCCGAAGCGCCAGTCGTCCGGCCCAGGCTCGGTCGAGAAGGCGACCGTCGACGGCAGCAGCACCGGCCGGCCGAACGTGACGTCGACGGTGAGCTGATCAGGTAAGCGCCCCTCCAGCGCGGCCAGGCATCGCGCCTTGCTCCACAGGCCGTGGGCGATGCGGCGGGGAAAGCCGAACGCCTTCGCGGCCAGACGGGACGTGTGGATGGGGTTGCGGTCGCCGGAGACCAAGGCGTACGCCCGGCCGACCTCAGCACCGACCGACCACACCGCCGCGGCGGCCGGGGGCGCCGGGTGCTCGCCGCCCGCCCGTACCATCGACCGGCGCTCTTTACGCAGGTACACCGAGCGTCCGCGCCAGACCTCCGTACCCTCCACAGTGGCCACGGCGAGGAGATCGACCGCACGACCCCGGTCGTGTTCGCGCAGGTTCTCGGCCCGCACGCTGAGGTCGAACACTTCGTCCGCGGTGAGCGGACGTGCCTGCTCGATGGTGTTGGCCAGGTGCACCAGGCCGAGGAGCGGCAGCGGGAAGTCACCGCGGGTCATCAGCGCCAGCGCGAGCGGAAAGGCCAGCACGTGCGGATAGGTCGGTGGCAGCGCCTCGGTCAGCCGGAACTGGCAGACCCGCTGGTAGCGACGCAGGTGGTCACGGTCGACCCGGACGCCGGTCCAGGCGAGCTCAACATCCCGCAGCTGGTTCGGGCGCCGGCTAGGGCCGCGCAGCGCGCCGGCCAACGCCCGCCGGTAGAGCGAGGCCATCGAGGCGGGCGCGGGGTTCACGCGCCCACGATCGACTGGCCGCAGACCCGGACCACCTGCCCGTTGACCCCACCCGAGCCCGGGCTGACCAGCCAGGCCACGGCCTCGGCCACATCGGCCGGTTGGCCACCCTGAGCCAGGCTGTTCATCCGCCGCCCCGCCTCCCGCACGACCATCGGCATGCCCGCGGTCATCGTGGTCTCGATGAACCCGGGCGCCACCGCGTTCGCTGTGATGCCGTTGAGGGCGGCGGTGGCCGGCGCCAGCGCCTGCACCAGCCCGATCAGCCCGGCCTTGCTGGTCGCGTAGTTGGTCTGGCCCCGGCTGCCGGCGATGCCGTTCACCGAGGAGACAACGACGACCCGGCCGTCCTCGCGGATGAGCTTCTCAGCCAGCAGCGCCGACGTGATCCGCTGGGGCGCGACGAGGTTCACGTCGAGCACGGCGCTCCACTGCTCACGGGTCATCCGGGCCAGCGTCCGGTCGCGGGTAATGCCGGCGTTGTGGACGACCACGTCCACGCCGGCGTGCCGGTCCGAGAGCCGGTCGGCGAGCGTACGCGCGGCCTGGGCCGCGGTGAGGTCGAGCTGAAGGGCCTGGCCACGCAGCCGGTTGGCCACGGCAGCCAGGGCATCGCCGGCGGCCGGCCGGTCCAGGCAGACCACCAGGGCCCCGTCGCGGGCAAGCACCGTCGCGATCGCCTCACCGATGCCGCGGGCTGCCCCGGTGACCAGAGCAACCTTGCCGGCGAGGGGGCGCTGCCAGTCGGCCACGTCGGCCGACCGTCCCTTGCGGACGGTGATGACCTGGCCAGAGACGTAGGCCGACCGGGCCGAGAGCAGGAAGCGCAGCGTCGACTCGCTCTGCGCCTCGGCTCCGGGCGCCACGAACACCAGTTGGGCGGTGATGCCGCGGCCGAACTCTTTGCCCACCGACCGCACGAAACCCTCCAGTGACCGCTGGGCGACCGCTTCGGCCGGAGTCGCCGCATCCGTGGGTGGCGTGCCGAGCAGCACGACCCGACCGGAGGGCCGAAGCGAACGGGCCAGCGGGTGGAAGAAGTCGAACAGCCCACCCAATGTCGCCGGTTCGGTGAGCCCGGTCGCGTCGTAGACCAGGCCGGCAAGGCGGCCCTCGGCCGCGTAACTGGCAAGGCCGCCTTCGGCAGCGTGGCCGGCAAGGCGGCCCTCGGCCGCGGTCGACTCGTCCCGGACCTCGACGCCGGCCGCGGCCAGCAGCTGTCGCACCGGTCCGGCCAGGCGCCCGTCGCCGCCGACGAGCACCGGCGCCGGCGCGATCGGGTCGCCGTCGCGATGGCGCCGCAGGACGACCGGGCGAGGCAGGCCGAGCCGCGACACGATCGCCCGGCCCGGCCCGGAGTTGGCGAAACTGGCGTATCGGTCAGCCATGACACTAGGCTACCGATGAGTAGGCCGTGGCGTTGCGGAGGTGTGATGCAGGTTCGCCGCGTGGCCGTGCTCGGCGGCAACCGGATCCCGTTCGCCCGCTCGAACGGGCCGTACGCGTACGCGTCCAATCAGGACATGCTCACCGCCGCTCTGGACGGTTTGGTGGCCCGGTTCGGCCTCGCCGGTGAGCGCCTCGGTGAGGTGGTCGCCGGCGCGGTGCTCAAGCACAGCCGGGACTACAACCTCACCCGGGAGTGCGTGCTCGGCTCCCGGCTGGACCCGCACACGCCCGCGTACGACATCCAGCAGGCCTGCGGCACCGGCCTGGAAGCGACGATCGCAGTGGCCAACAAGATCGCGCTCGGGCAGATCGAGGCCGGCATCGCCGGTGGCGTGGACACCACCTCGGACGCGCCGATCGCGGTCAACGAGGGGCTGCGGCAAGCGATGCTGGAGCTCAACCGCGCTCGCTCGGTCGGCGCTCGGCTACGGGCGGCCGCCCGACTCAACCCGGTGCGGGCCTTCCGTCCCGAGGGGCCACGCAACGCCGAACCGCGCACCGGGCTCTCGATGGGCGAGCACGCCGCGATCACCGCGCGCGAATGGGGCATCGATCGGGCGGCCCAGGACGAGCTGGCCCTCGCCTCACACCAGCGCCTCGCGGCCGCGTACGAACGCGGGTTCTTCGACGACCTGATCACCCCGTACCTCGGGCTGAGCCGGGACCAGAACCTGCGGCCGGACACCTCGCTGGCCAAGCTCGCCAAGCTGCCGCCGGTCTTCGGCACCCGCGAGCCCGGGGCCACGATGACCGCCGGCAACTCCTCGGCCCTCTCCGACGGCGCCTCAACCGTCCTGCTCGCCAGCGAGGAGTGGGCCCAGCGGCGGCGGCTGCCGGTGCTCGCCTGGTTCGTCGGGGCGGAGACCGCCGCCGTGGATTACGTGCACGGCGGCGAAGGTCTGCTGATGGCCCCGGTCTACGCGGTGCCCCGCCTGCTCGCCCGCACCGGCGGGCTCGCCCTGGCCGATTTCGACTTCTACGAGATCCACGAAGCCGTCGCCGCCCAGGTGCTGGCGACCCTCAAGGCTTGGCTGGACGCGGATTTCAGCCAATCCCGGCTGGGCCTGGACGCTCCACTGGGGACGGTCGATCCGGCAAGGCTCAACGTTGCCGGCTCCTCACTGGCGACCGGGCATCCCTTCGCCGCGACCGGGGGGCGGCTGGTCGCCACGCTGGCCAAGCTGCTCGCGGAGAAGGGCTCCGGGCGTGGGCTCATCAGCATCTGCGCGGCCGGCGGGCAGGGTGTGACGGCGATCCTAGAGCGCTGACCCGGGGCGGGGTAACCTCCGCTCATGGCAGCGCCCGCGCGCCCCAAGCCGCCGCGGGCCGGCCTGTTCGCGCCGCTGCGCGACGGGCCGTTCCGGTTGCTCGCCGGTGGCCGGGTCATCTCGATGGTCGGCAACGCGATGGCGCCGATCGCGCTGGCGTTCGCGGTGCTCGACCTCACCGGATCGGTGCGCGACCTCGGTCTGGTGGTCGGCGCCCGCTCGCTGACCAACGTGGCATTCCTGCTCTTCGGTGGCGTTATCGCCGACCGGCTGCCGCGCCGGGTGGTGCTCACGGTGGCCTGCGCCCTGGCCGCCCTGACCCAGGGCATGGTCGCCACCCTGGTGCTGACCGGCACCGCCACCATTGGGTGGCTCGCCGGCCTCGCCGCGATCAACGGCCTGGTCAGCTCGTTCGCCTTCCCGGCCGCCGGTGCCCTGCAGGCCCAGGCCGTCCCGCCGCCGCTACGTCAACAGGCCAACGCGCTCACCCGGGTCGGCCTGACCAGCGCCTCGATCCTCGGCGCCGCGCTCGGTGGGGTGCTGGTGGCCGGTGTCGGACCCGGCTGGGGTCTCGCCGCCGACGCGGTCACGTTCGTGCTGGCGGGGGCGTGCTTCGCCGGTGTGCGTGTGCCCGACGTCCGGGCCGCGCGGGCCGCCGGCGGCATGCTGCATGAGCTGCGCGTCGGCTGGGCCGAGTTCGTCGCCCGCACCTGGGTCTGGGTCGTGGTGCTCGCGTTCTGCTTCATCAACGCAGCCGAGGTCGGCGCGGTGCAGGTGCTCGGACCGGCCGTGGCCGACGCGACGGTCGGGCGGCGGGCGTGGGGGTTGATCCTGGCCGCCCAGACGGCCGGCATGGTCGTCGGTGCGCTCATCGCGATGCGGCTGCGCCTTCGGCGGTTGTTGCGGTGGGGAATCTTCGGCGCCGCCGGTGGTGTGGGGCTGCTGGTGGCGCTCGCCGTGGCGCCGCGGATAGCCGTGCTGTTGCCGGCCGCCTTCCTCACCGGCATCGTGATGGAGCAGTTCGCCGTCGCTTGGGAGACCACGATCCAGGAGTACATTCCGCCGGACAAGTACGCGCGGGTCTACTCCTTCGACGCCCTCGGGTCGTTTGCGGCGATCCCGATCGGCCAGGTCGTGGCCGGCCCCGTTGCCGCCGCCGTCGGCGTCACACCGACGCTGCTCGGCGCGGCCGGCATCACCGTGCTCGCCGTCGCCGGCATGCTGGTCAGCCGGGACGTGCGGACGCTCGAGCGCCGCCCGGCGGCGCTGCCGAGCGCACCCGAGCCAGCGCCGGTCGGCTGAGATCGGGGCGCTGCCCAGGCTGCCCAGCGTGCGGTGGTGCGGTGCGGCGCCGGCCTTTGCCAACTGTGACAATGGCGCCGTGGCAGACTCAACCGGCCGCCGGGACCGCCCCGCCCGCACCGCCATGCCTGTCGATGTGCCCGACGTGTTGGCGCATCGCTACGCCTCGGCCGAGATGGTCGGCATCTGGTCCCCCCGCGCCAAGATAG
>JBLNGJ010000101.1:0-7142 GCA_050264675.1 Micromonosporaceae bacterium | reverse complement strand
GACGCCACGATCGAGGCGCTTCCGCTCGACGCCAAGGGCCACGTGCCATGGTGGCCGCCGGAGCGGCGGGAGACCACGCTGCACCGGGTCCTGGTGCACGTCATCGCTGAGACCAACCGGCACACCGGGCACGCCGATATCGTCCGCGAGCTCATCGATGGGGCGGCCGGGCTGCGGGCCGACAACGACAACATGCCGCCCGGCGACCAGGCCTGGTGGCGCAGCTACCGTGACCGGCTCGAGCAGGTCGCCCGCGAGGCGGCCAATTTGCCTCCGATGGAGATCGCGCCTGAGTCATGATGGAGCTATGTACGGGGTACGCGCCGTCGACGTGCCTCGCCGACCGATTGCCGCACTGGAGGAACTGATCGGTCTGGACCGGACTACCCGCCTGCTCAGCACGGCGGCGCAGTTCCGGCGGGGCGCCGTTGGGAGCGTGATCTGGAACATCAGTTCCACCGCGGCCGGCGGGGGCGTCGCCGACATGCTCCAGAACCTCATCGGCTACACGAAAGATCTGGCGATCGACTCGCGCTGGCTGGTGATCGGTGGCGACAACGAGTTCTTTCACATCACCAAACGCCTGCACAACCGCATCCACGGCCAGCTCGGTGACGGCGGTGAACTCGGGCCCGAGCAGTTCGAGCACATCGAGAAGGTGACGTCGGCCAATGTGGACAGCCTGCAGGATCGCATCCGCCCGGGTGACATCGTGTTGTTGCACGACCCGCAGACGGCCGGTCTGACCGGGCCGCTGGTGCGCCGGGGTGCACGCGTGGTCTGGCGGTCGCACATCGGCATCGACCACGAGAACGAGCTGAGCCGATCGGCGTGGGAGTTTCTCTGGCCGTTGCTGGTCGAGGCCCACGCGTACGTCTTCACCCGCCCGACCTACGTGCCCTCCGTCATCCCGCGCTCGGGGGTCCGGATCATCCCGCCCTCCATCGACCCGTTCTCGCCGAAGAACCAGATGATGGACGCGAAGATGGTACGCGCGGCGCTCATCCGCCTCGGGCTCTTCGCGGGCGACGCGCCCGCGTGCCGCTACACCCGCCGCGACGGCTCGCCCGGCGAGCTGAACCAGCCAGCCTCCGTCGCCGCGCAGGCACTGCCCGAACCGGACGAGCCTCTCGTGGTGCAGGTGTCGCGGTGGGACCGGCTCAAGGGGATGCTCGGTGTCATGCGCGGCTTCGCTGAGCATGTGGCCCCAGCCGGGCCGGGGTGGCTGGTGCTCGCCGGTCCGTCCGTCGAAGGCGTCGCCGACGACCCCGAAGGAGCGGTCGTACTGGCCCAGGTCCTGGCCGAGTGGCAGAATCTGCCGGCGGCGATCCGGTCGCGCGTCGTGGTGCTGACGCTGCCGATGAACGACGTGGACGACAACGCCGCCATGGTCAACGCCCTGCAGCGGCACGCCGCGGTCATTACCCAGAAGAGCCTCGCCGAGGGTTTCGGCTTGACCGTGGCCGAGGGCATGTGGAAGGGCCGCCCGGTGGTCGGCTCGGCGGTCGGCGGCATCCAGGACCAGATCACCGAAGGCACCGGCGTGCTCCTCGCTGACCCATCCGACCTGCCGGGCTTCGGCCGGGCGGTGCGTGGTCTGCTCGACGACCCGGCGCTGGCCAACCAGATGGGCGCCCGCGCCCACGAACACGTCCGAGCCGAGTTCGTCGGTGATCTGCACCTGCTCCGCTACGCCGAGCTCTTCGGCGCCCTGCTCTCCGGCGAGCGTCGGCCGGTCAGCCCGGCCCCGACGGACGCTCAGCCAGAAGGCGTGCGTCCGGCCACCCGATGAGCCGGCCACCCGATGAGGAGGCGCACCCGTCGGCCCGATCGGCTCCGTCAGATTGCCGCGGTCGCGGCCAGGCCGAGTTCCGCGCGCGCCTGGATGAACGCTTGTACCGCCCGCTCCAGGTCGGCCTGGGTGTGCGCGGCCGACATCTGGGTCCGGATGCGGGCCTGGCCGGGTGGCACCACCGGATACGAGAACGCGGTGACGTAGACACCCTTCTCCAGCAGCCGCTCGGCGAGCCGACCGGCCACGGCCGCGTCGCCGAGCATGACCGGGATGATCGGGTGCTCGCCGGGCAGCAGTGTGAAACCGGCCGCACCCAGGCCCGCGCGGAAGAACCGCGCGTTGGTGACCAGGCGCTCACGCAGCTCGGCGGTGTCCGACAGCAGGTCGAGTGCGGCGAGTGAGGCGGCGACCACCGCGGGCGGCAGCGAGTTGGAGAACAGGTACGGTCGCGACCGCTGCCGCAGCAGCTCGACGATCTCGGCCCGGCCGCTGACGTAGCCGCCACTGGCCCCGCCCAGCGCCTTGCCGAGCGTGCCGGTCAGCACATCGACGCGATCGGCGACCCCGAGCAGGTCGGGGGTCCCGCCGCCGTGCGGGCCGATGAAGCCGACCGCGTGCGAGTCATCGACCATCACCAGCGCATCGTGCTGCTCAGCCAGCCGGCAGATCTCGGGCAGGGGGGCCAGATAGCCGTCCATGGAGAACACACCGTCGGTGGCGATCACGCGGAACCGGGCGCCCGCCTCCTGCCGGAGCTGGTCCGCCAGGTCGGCCATGTCGCGGTTGCGGTAGCGGCGCCGGCGGGCCTTGCTCAGCCGGATGCCGTCGATGATGCTCGCATGGTTGAGCTCATCGGAGATCACTACGTCGTCCGGGCCGAGCAGCGCTTCGAACAAGCCGCCGTTGGCGTCGAAACATGAGCCGTAGAGGATCGTGTCGGCCGTGCCGAGGAACTGCGAAAGGCGTTCCTCCAACCGTTTGTGGGGCGCCTGGGTGCCGCAGATGAAGCGGACCGAGGCCATGCCGTACCCCCACTCGTCCAGCGCCGCCTTGGCCGCGGCCACGATCGCCGGGTGGTCGGCGAGGCCGAGGTAGTTGTTCGCGCACAGGTTGAGCACCGTGCCCGCGCCGGCCACCTCGATCTGGGCGCCCTGCGGTCCGGTGATCACCCGTTCGCCTTTGTACAGGCCGGCCTCGCGGATCTCGTCCAGGGTGCCGCGCAGGTGCGTACGCATGCTGGTGTACATCAGGCTCCTTCCGGCGTCGCTCGGCCAGCAGGTCACTGGGCCCAGTAGAGCAGGACTTTGCCGCACTGGCCGCTTCGGGCGGTGGCGAACGCCTCCTCGAACTCCTCGGCCGGGAACCGGTGCGTGATGGCGGGCGTGATGTCCAACCCTTGCGCGATCAGCACCGACATGGCGTACCAGGTCTCGAACATCTCCCGACCGTAGATGCCGGCCAGGGTCAGCGAGTTGAGCACGACCGCGCTGAGGTCGAGCTGCACCGGCGCGCTGGGCAGACCGAGCAGCGCGATGCGCCCGCCGTGGGTCATGTTCTCCACCATCTCGTGCAGGGCCGCGCCGTTGCCCGACATCTCCAGCCCGACATCGAAGCCTTCCTTGAGGCCGAGCTGCCGCTGGATGGCGGCGATCGAGCTCACGCGGGTGTCGACGATCTGCGTGACGCCCATCTTGACGGCCAGGTCCAGCCGGTACGGGTTGACGTCGCTGATGACCACATGCCGCGCGCCGGCGTGGCGGACCACCGCGGCCGCCATCAGCCCGATCGGGCCGGCCCCGGTGATGAGGACGTCCTCGCCGAGCACCGGAAAGGCGAGCGCGGTGTGCACCGCGTTGCCGAACGGGTCGAAGATGGCGGCCACGTCCAAGTCGATGCCGGGCTTGTGCGACCAGACGTTGCCGGCCGGCAGCACCAGGTACTCGGCGAACGCGCCGGGCCGGGTCAGCCCGACGCTGTCGGTGTGAGCGCACTGGTGCCGCCGGCCGGCCCGGCAGTTGCGGCAGCTGCCGCAGACCACGTGCCCTTCACCGCTGACCAGATCACCCTCGGCCAGATCGGTGACCCCCGCGCCGAGGCCGACCACCTCCCCGACGAACTCGTGGCCGATGGTGAGCGGCACCGGCACGTGCTCGCGGGCCCACGCGTCCCAACCGTAGATGTGCAGATCGGTGCCGCAGATCCCGGTGCGGAGCACCCGGATCAGCACCTCCGAGTCGCCCGGCGTCGGCCGGGGGACCTCCCGCAGCCACAGTCCGGCTGCGGCCTCGCTCTTGACCAACGCCTTCATGGTCTCCACGCCCGTGGTCATAGCTCACCTCACGACAGTCCGATGATCTCGCCGGCCTCGGTGATGTCGATCACCTCGGCGGCGGGGTGCGTGCTCAGGCCCGGCATCGTGCGCATCTCCCCGCAGATGAGGTAGATGAAGCCCGCCCCGGCGGCGGCGCGCGCCTCGCGCACCGGAAGCGTCCAGCCGGTCGGCGCGCCGATCAGGCTCGGATCGGCGGAGAGCGACAGGTGGGTCTTCGCGATGCAGACCGGCAGGCCGCCCAGGCCCTGGCGCTGGAACGCGTCCAACTGCTTGCTCGCGGCCGGTGCGTACTCGACCCGGTCGGCGCCGTAGATCCGGCGGGCGATCGTCTCGATCTTCTCCCGCAGCGGTGCGGTGTCGGGGTAGAGCGGTGCGAAGGCCGAGGGTTGCTCGGTGGCCGCGACGATCGCCTCAGCGAGCGCGACTGCGCCCGGCCCACCGTCGGTGAAGTGGTTCGAGACCGCCACCGGCGCGTGCATCGACTCGGCAATCTCAACAATCGCCTGCCACTCCGACGGGTGGTCGGTGGGGAACGCGTTGACCGCCACCACTGCCGGCACACCGTGGGCCCGGATGTTCTCGATCTGCTTTCGCAGGTTGGCCGCGCCCGCGTGCACCTCGTCGGGGTTCTCCGCTAGCAGCTCGGCCGGCAGCGGCCGCCCGGCCACGATGCGGTGATGACCCGAGTGGGCCTTGAGTCCGCGTACGGTCGCCACCACCACGGCGGCGTCGGGTCGGAGCCCGGAGAGCCGGCATTTGATGTTGAAGAACCGCTCGGCGCCCATGTCCGCACCGAAGCCGGCCTCGGTGAGCAGGAAGTCGGCCGTGCGGATCCCGATCAGGTCGGCCAGGATCGAGGAGTTGCCGGTGGCGATGTTGCCGAACGGTCCGGCATGCACGAGCACCGGCGTGTTCTCCAGGGTCTGCAGCAGGTTCGGCTTGATGGCATCTCGCAGTATCGCCGCCATCGCCCCGGCCGCGCCCACATCTTCGGCGGTGACCGGTTCGCCGTCGCCGGTGTAGCCGACGACGATGCGACCCAGGCGCGCGCGAAGGTCCGAAAGGGAGGATGCCAGCGCGAGGATCGCCATCACCTCGGAGGCGGCGGTGATGTCAAAACCGCTCTGCCGCGGTACGCCGTCCTGCCGCTCGCCAAGGCCGATCACGATGTTGCGCAGCGCGCGGTCGTTGACGTCGAGCACGCGCCGCCAGTTGACCGTCTCCAGCCGCCGCGGGTTGCCGTGGTAGAGGTGGTTGTCGATCATCGCGGCGAGCAGGTTATGGGCTGCGGTCACGGCGTGGAAATCCCCGGTCAGGTGCAGGTTCAGCCGGTCCATGGGCACCACTTGGCTGTAGCCGCCGCCGGCCGCACCGCCCTTGATGCCGAACGTCGGGCCCATGGAGGGCTGGCGAATGCTGATCGTCGCCGTTCGCCCGAGGTATTGGAAGGCCTGCCCCAGCCCGACCAGCGTGGTGGTCTTGCCCTCGCCCAACGGGGTCGGCGTGATAGCCGAGACCAGCACGTAGCGGCCCATCGGACGCTCGGCCAGCTCCGCCAGGGCGGCCAGCTTGATTTTTGCCACGGAATCCCCGTACGGCTCAAGCAGGTAGCCGGGGATTCCCATGTCGCCGGCCACATCGGTGAGTGGCTTGAGCGCCGCCGCCAAGGCGATGTCGAGGTCTGACGGCTGGGTGGACGTCACTGTCATGACTTCTCTGTACGGGCTGGGCGGCCCGGCCGGTAGATCCGCAAGACCCACCCTGGTGGCCGTCCGGCCCGGTGCGGTCGACGCTGCGCCGCGGCCCCTCACCGGTAGGGTGGGCCGCATGTGCGGGATCGTCGCGGCGCTGCCGGACTACGACAGCGAAACAGAACGCGTTGCGGATCGGCAGCTGCTCGATGTGCTGCCTGAGCCGCCCACGGTCGACCCCGGCGCCGGCCGGCACGAGCCGCGGGAGCTGGCCGCGGGCCTGGAGTGGCTCACCAAGGAGCTGGCTGCCGCGGTCGAGCTCTACTCGGTTCCGGCCGCCGGTCACTGCCTCGCCGCCGAAGCGCCCGTGCGCGATGCGGTGGCGTCCCGGGTCGAACTGCTGGGTGCCTGGCTCGCCGCCTCGGAGAAGACCCTCGACGACACCGCGGCGGCCTGGGACGCCGACCTGCTCGAGCGGACGCAGCGCCTGGCCGTGCGCGCCCGCGACCTGCTCTGGACCATCGAACATGACCGGGTCGCCGCCGCCGGGCGGGTCGCCACGCTCGCCCGAGGTGGGCTGAGCACCCTCACCGGCGCGCGCGCCTACCTGGCCATCGACACCGTGCTCGACGCGGTTGACCGGCTCGAGGTGCGCGGTCGCGACTCGGCCGGCCTGCAGGTCTGGGTGACCCTCGACGACGCCGACACGGCCCGGCTGCCGGCCGGCCTGCGTACCCGGGAGGACGCCGAGTACCGCCATGGTGCCGTGGCGTTCTTCCCGGGTGGCCTGTCGTTGGTCTACAAGCGGGCGTCGATCATCGGCCGGCTGGGCGACAACGTCGCGTTCCTCCGGGCCGCGATCACGGCCGATGACGATCTGCACGCCGTGCTGGCGCTGCCCAGCGCCCGGGCCACCGTGGTCGCGCACACCCGGTGGGCCAGCGTCGGTCGCATCAGCGAGGCCAACGCGCACCCGGTCGACAGCTTCTCCGGCACCGCGGCAACGACCGCGAAGGGCTATGCCACGGCTTCGCTCAACGGCGACATCGACAACCACGTCGAGCTGCGGGAGCAGGTGGGCCTGCCGGCCAGCTCGACGGGCATCAGCACCGACGCCCAGCTGATCCCGGTCATGCTGGCCGAGCAGATCGACGCCGGTCTCGCGCTGGCTCCGGCGATGGCCGCGTGCGTGCGCCGCTACCATGGCTCCTTCGCCATCGCGGCCCAGTCCGACCGGGCTCCCGGCCAGCTGGTCCTCGCCGTGCGCGGCAGTGGGCAGGGGATGTACGTCGGGTTCGCCTCCGGCTGCTTCCTGGTCGCCAGT
>JBLNGJ010000100.1:0-4220 GCA_050264675.1 Micromonosporaceae bacterium | reverse complement strand
AACGGCGAGCCGGCCACACTCCGCGCCGGTACGCCTTCTCGACGCCGCGGACCGTCAGCGTCGGTGCCCCCGGGGTGCCAGGACTCGTGCGGCTCGCCGCCGCAGTTGTGGCATGCATGGCGACCTCCCTTGTTCGACACCTACAGCGTGCACGCAATACCCCCAGGGGGTAATAGAGAGAAGGGCCCGGATCGCCGGGTCTTAAGGCTCACCACTGGCACGGCATTGCCACTTTCTTGCAAGAGGACGAAACACTCCGATCTGTGCCCCGGCTCGGCCAGACGCCGCTGGTAACCGCTATGGATGCGGCGAGCCGGCACGTCGCATGAGGGGCACGCGGCCTGAGTTGCCTGGACCACGGCGCGAACCACCACCCGCTCCGCGTCGCCCACAACCTCACCGACCCGCAGGCCCGACAGGTACGGCAGCACCCCCACCCCAGTGGCGCGGTCGACGAACTGATTGACCCCGCCTGGCTGCGGCCGTATCACTCCATGCCACCCCGCCGGCGGGCCCGTACCCGTTCCCGGCGCGACGATTGTGCGCCGATCGGCGTCAAGGCCAAGCCCGCTGCACGGGTCGACCTACGGTCGAGCCTTGACCCCCGACCCTCACCGGCGCCTGTCCGCACCCAATCGGGAAAACGCAAGACCGGTCACCACCCCGGCTTGACCCGGCGCGCCCCTTCAGGGATGGCACCCCCAAACTCATGGCACGCTCGCCTGTGACCTCGCCTCGGTCGAGACCGTCGGCCTGCCGCGGCATCAGGCCGCAGAGCCCGACTCAATCAGGGTGTAAAGGTACCTACGGTTGCGGAGGGCGGCGTGGTGACTTTGCCGATGTCTTCGCCGCGCGCCCACTGTTCGAACTGTCCCACCCGCTTACCGAACCACGGCGAGAGCTTGTATTTTGGCGATAGGGACTTGACCTTTTCTTCAGTCGCCTCGGCCAACTCTCCCCCCGCTACCACTCGAAGCATGCCCACGTCTCGGAGTGCTCTCAGAATCGCTGCGGCCGCGTCCGAAATCTGCCCATCGCCATCATCGAGGAGGCCCTTAAGAGCCGTCGCCACGACGGCGGGACTGTAATCCCTCCAATAATCGGGTCCACGGGCCAACAACACGTTGACAACCGCAACAAGAATGCTCACCTTGGCCGATCGACTAAGTCGTGAAGGCCAGCTATTAGTCAGAGTAGTTGGCCACTCATTCCAGTCCTGAGTCTGGTCCCCGCGTGCAGGTATCAGCCTGTCGGCCTTTCGCGCCAGCAGGTAACAGGCGGCCTCAACCTCACTCCCCGCCGACTCAGGGTCTTCAAGGATACGGTCGATGAGCCAGATCGCAGTATCGGTGTCCACCTTTTGATCGGCCCAGAGTTCGGCGAGAACCCTAAGGGCTACTGGACCGCCGTGAAGCTGAGTCATCGTAGCAATGGCGCCCGCGTTGCGAGCCTTCGAGCTGCTCGGGTCATCGGCGGAGATCAACTCCAGCGTTTTGACAACGGTGTCAAGCTTGAGTCGCTTCTCGGCATCAACTTTGAGGGCTTCCTCACGTCGCTTGCCTACCTCTTCTCGCTCGGCCGCCTCCCTCGCCAGCGCCGCAGTACGGCGATTGTTCTGATCAGCCAGCAGCGTGCCGATCAGGGTTACGGCAGCACCCAAAGCGACTCCGAGGAATGCCCACAGGCTCTTATTCTCGTCGTCGGAGAGGTCGCCACCAGAAAACGGGTCGGTCTTGATGAGCAGCGAAGCCCCCAACAATAACAATGTCAGCAGGATAACTCCCAGAACTGCCCAGATCGTCGGAACGACCCAGTCTGGCAACTTCCAGAACCCGTTCCGGGACGCACCTCCTGAGCGCCGTCGCCGCGAAGCGGTCGTTCTTGCCTCTCGCGGGCCACGCACAGCATCCATGTGTACTCCAATAGCCGTGCCACCCAATCCGCGTTTTCAAGCTTGGCACGAGCGAGGTCGCTGCATTGACCATTTCCGCCAACTCGGCGGTGCTCCGCAGGAAGTGTCGACGCCGGCCGAAGGCTGATAGTGCTGATGTAGAGGCCGCGCCGCTTTGCCGGTGCCGGACGGACCTCTGTGACCCGTAGCGCCTCTGTGTCACTTGAACCGCCCCGGGTTTCGTGCACACCTCCCAAGTTGGGAAGGATGGCGCGAGCACCTCACAGGCCAGATCATCAATGCGTCACGAAAGATCACCACCCACAACCGCACCCCGGGCGGTCGGTTGACGATAGCCGCTGACCTGCCCGTTTCCTGATCGTGGGATCGATCGAGGACGGTGCGGTCCCTCCCCTCCGGTCGCCCTCGTGAGTGCTAAGACGGGTTTGCGCGAACCGCCTGACCGGCCTAGGGAAGCTTGTCGCCGTCGGGATCGATGGCACGGGACCAGACCTCGTTCACTTCTGGGCGCGTCACAAGGGACGGCCTGGCGCCCAGCATCGGGCTGTCTTCCAGGTCGCTGGTATCGGTGATCATCGCCGTTCTGGGAGGCCTCAGCCACAACGGTAAGGCCCGGTCCCAGCTGACTAGCTGGCCGTGGAGCACACCGAGGTGCTTGTGCCACAAGTTCACCCGCAGGTCGCGGGCGAACCGCTGGCCGGTGGTGCGGCCGACCAGATCGTCGGTGATGCCGGCGACGAGCTCGGTGTCGAAGGTGTACCCACGGTCGTTGGCGTTCGCGGTGCCGACGATGGCGTACTCGTCGTCAAAGATCATGAGCTTAGAGTGCACATAGCTGCCGCTCACCGCCCGCCGCGCCGGGTCGGATATCGGCGTCAGCCGGAACATCCGCCACCGGCTGCGTTTGGGGTCGACACTGGCGAGTGCGCGGCGAATGTCGTTGCGTGCCGCGATCCCGTACGGGACCTCGTTGGGCACAGTGATCGTCCCATTCGGTTCGACCTTGATCAGGTCGGGCTTGTTCTCGATCGTGCGTGAGTCCAGTATCAGCATCAGTAGGAACTTGAACTGCTCCTGTCTGAGCTTGTCGACGAGCAGGCTCGTGAGCCGCCGGCTCACGAAATACTGATCCTCGATGTAGATGTACTCGCGCGCCGCCTTCACGCCGGCCTCCACGAGATCCCAGGCGGTGGTCTCACCATAGGGCGCGAAGTCATAGCTCAACTTCTTCCCGGTGAGCTTGGTCAGGTCGGCGAAGGTCCGACCGACCGCGACTGCCATCGATTCCTTTCCGGTCGTGCCTGTGCTGCTCGGCAAGCTCCGGGCCGAACCGGCGTCCATCGCCCGCGCGGCCGCGAAATCGGCCTTCACCCGGGCCCGGTCCATCCCGAACTTCCGCAGGTCCAGCTCAGCCGCGGCGGGGTGGTCGAGCCACCGGTCGCGAAACGTTCGTAACAGCGTCACCCCTGCCTCCCCGGCGACGCGCAGATGCACGTCATGAAGCGGCTCGCCCACGTTGTTCGTCTCGGTGCGGTTCGGATGGACGTCCATGCCACCGACAAAAGCGATCAGGCCGAGTCTTCCGCGGACCACCAGCAGCTTCTGGTGATGGATGCCGCCGCCGCCGGTGCCCGGCCGCAGCCCCAGCAGTTTGAGTACCCAACCCACGTTCAACTGGGGATCAGGCAGCTTCGCGTCGAGGATGGCCGCCGCGTGGGGAAGTGAGTTGAGATGCGCGGCGATGACTCCGTTGCCGCCCGACCCTGGCGGGACGGCCGCGCCGCCCGGATGCGCCCAGAACATGCACCGGACCTGCGCCTTGGTCCGGGTCAGCAGCTCCTTCAGGGTACCCGGCATCATGGCGGGCAGCAGTTCGGTGTCGCCGTCGGTGCCCCATCCGAGTAGGTAGATGCGGTGGTCGGGCTGGGTCGCGGTGGCGAGGGCCTGGCCCATGTCGCGGAAGGCGCAGGTGCCGTACGCGTACGCGACAACGGCGTTGTTCATCGTGACCGGGTAATCTGCTGGGAACCACCGCTTCAGCGCGACCTCGAAGGCGGCCGTGTCCTTCACCGGTGCCGACGGGTGCGGCAGCGCCGCCACCGCGGCGGCGTCGGCCTGACAGGTGAACGGGGGTGTAGCCATGCGGGCTACGCCATCTTCTCGGCGGTCGTGTTCACTTCGATGTCGGTGCCGTGCGTTGGTGTGTACTCAAACCACTCCGCCACGAGTGAGGCGGGCGACCTGCTGGTTTTGTCGGCGTCTTCACCGTCGCCGCCGGGCTCGCTGTTGGCGCCCGGCGACGACAGCT
>JBLNGJ010000099.1:0-5414 GCA_050264675.1 Micromonosporaceae bacterium | reverse complement strand
GCCGAACGCGGCCCAAACGACAGCCGCGCGACCGACCCGTTGTAGGGCACCGGCACCGCCCGGCCGCCGGCAACCACGAACGGCGGCAGTTCGGCGTCGTCGTCGGCCGGCGCCAGCACGCTGACCCGGTGGCCCAGGCCGATGAGCGTCTCGGCCAGGTCGTGCACGTGCGTCTGCACGCCGCCGGGCACGTCGAACGAGTACGGGCAGACGATCCCGATCCGCATGCGCCGCCCCTCAATCCGCCGGCTCGGCCCGCGGCGCCGGTGGGTCGGCGTCGAGCCACAGCTTCTGCAGCATGTGCCAGTCGGCCGGGTGCTTGGCGATGCCCTCGGCGAGCTGGTCGGCGACGGTCTGGGTGAGCGCCCGGACCCGGGCGTCGAGCGCACCCACCTCCGGGCCGGGCACCGCCAGCGGGCCGCCGACGTACCCGCACCCGAGGTCGGCCTCGTACCAGAGCGAGACCACATAGAGGGGCGCGCCGGTACGCAGGGCGAGCAGCGCCGGGCCGGCCGGCATCCGGGTCCGCCCGCCGAAGAAGCTGACCTCGACCCCGCGAGCGGAGAGGTCGCGGTCGGCGAGCAGCGGCACGATGTGCCCGGCCCGTACCCGCTCCTCCAGCACCTCCAGCGGCGGCCGCGCCCCGCCGGTGGCCGGAATGATCTCCATGCCGAGGCCCTCGCGGTACGCGAGGAAGCGTTGGTAGAGGCGCTCGGGCCGCAGCCGCTCGGCCACCGTGGTCACCGGCCAGCCCTGCGCCACCACGTGCGCGCCGGCCGCGTCCCAGTTGCCGGCGTGCGGCAGCGCGACCACGCAGCCGATGCCGGACGTGACCGCCTCGCCCAGCAGATGCTCGCGTTCCAGCCGGAAGCCGCGGATCAGGTCGTCGCGGGACCGGGTCGGCAACCGGAACGCCTCCAACCAGTACCGCGCGTACGAGCGCAGCCCGTCGCGGACCAGCCGGCGCAGCTCCTCCTCACCCACCTCCGGCCCGACCACGCGGCGCAGGTTGCGCTCCAGCCGCTGGGTGCCCGGCCCCCGCCGGGCCGCCGCCCGATCGGCCGCAGCCCGGAACGCGGCCCGGGCCATCGGCTCGGGCAGCGTGCGCACGAGCCGCCAGCCGGCCCCGTAGCCCAGATCGGCGAGTCTGCCGGCGAGGTTCACGACCCCACCGGTGCGGACGGCCGGCTCGCTTCCTGACCGCGTACGTAGATCAGGCGCTGCACGGCCGTCGCCACCGAGAGCACCGCCAGCAACCACAGCGCCGCGGCCAGCCCCCAGCCCACACCGAACCCGGTCAACAGGCCGCCCACCCCGACCAGGATCAGCCGCTCCATCCGTTCGGCCACACCGACATCACACCGCAGTCCCGAGGCCTCGGCGCGCGCCTTGACGTAGGAGACCACCTGCCCGCCGACCAGACAGACCAGCGCCACTCCGGCCAGGCCATGGCGACCGGTGGCGGCGAGCCACCAGGCCAGCGCGCCGAAGATCGCGCCGTCGGAGACCCGGTCCATGGTGGAGTCGAGCACCGCGCCGAACCGGGTGCTCGTGCCCCGGGCCCGGGCCATGGCGCCGTCGAGCACGTCAAGCAGGCCGCAGACGGTGATCACAATGGTGCCGGCCACCAGATGGCCGGTGGTCACCAGGAGCACCGCCGCGGCCACCACGCCGGCGGTGCCGGCCAGGGTCACCGCGTCCGGGCTGACGCCCATCCGCACCAGACCGCGGCCGAGCGGGTCGAACGCCGCCCGTACGCCGGACTTGAACGAGGTGAAGATCCGCGCCATGGCAGGGTAGAGCCTATCGGCCCACGCCCCGCGCGCCAGCCGCCGCGGGCCGCCACCGGCCGGTTGTCGTTGGGGTTGTGCCGGCGACCGTCACGGGTGTGGGATCTCACAAAGGGCCAGTTGGACCGGAACGGGAGGCGCGCGATGGCGCAGAAGACCCAGGAGAAGGGGGTCACCGGCCCAGCGCCGGTGGTGGATCAGCCCAGCAAAGTACGCAACGTGGTGCTGGTAGGGCACTCCGGGGCAGGCAAGACCACGCTCGTGGAGGCGCTGCTCGCGGTCACCGGCACGATCGGCCGGGCCGGCTCGGTGACCGACGGCACCACGGTCTGTGATCATGACCCGGCCGCGGTTAAGCAGCAACGCTCGGTCGCGCTGGCCGGCGCGCCGTTTCTGCACGACGGCGTCAAGGTCAACCTGCTCGACACGCCCGGCTACGCCGACTTCGTCGGTGAGCTGCGGGCCGGCCTGCGCGCCGCCGATGCGGCGCTCTTCGTCGTCTCCGCCGTCGACGGCGTCGACGCGGCCACCGCCGCGCTCTGGGAGGAGTGCGCCACCGTGGGCATGCCGCGCGCGGTTGCGGTGGCCCGCCTCGACCACCAGCGGGCCGACTTCGATGAGACCCTCGCCGCCTGCCGGCAAAGCTTCGGCGACGGCGTGCTCCCGCTCTACCTGCCCATGCTCGGCGACGACGGGCAGACCGTCGTCGGCACCATGGGGCTGATCACCCAGCGGATCTTCGATTACGGTCAGGGCTACCCGCCCGCGGTGCGCGAGCCCGACCCCGAGCACCTGCCGGCGATCTCCGAAGCGCGCAACGAGCTCATCGAAGGCATCATCGCCGAGAGCGAGGACGAGTCGCTCATGGAGCGCTACCTCGGCGGCGAGGACATCGAGGTATCCACGCTCATCGAAGACCTGGAGAAGGCGGTCGCGCGGGGCACCTTCTACCCGGTGATCCCCGTCTGCGCGGAGACGCGGCTCGGCCTCGACGCCCTGCTCGAGGTGCTCACCAGCGCCTTCCCGTCACCGCTGGAGCACGACCTGCCGCCGGTGACCGGGCTGGACGGCTCGCCCCGGGACCCGCTGCGCTGCGACCCGGCCGGGCCGCTCGCGGCCGAGGTGGTCAAGACCACGATCGACCCGTACGTGGGTCGCGTGTCCCTGGTCCGGGTCTTCTCCGGCACGCTGCGCCCGGAGAACTCCGTGCACATCGCCGGCCACGGCCTGGAGGAGCGCGGCCACCCCGACCACGACTCCGACGAACGGGTCGCGCACGTCTACTCCCCGCTCGGCGGAGCGCTGCGCGAGGTGCCGTACGCGGTCGCCGGCGACATCTGCGCGATCACCAAGTCGACCACCGCGGAGACCGGCGACACCATCTCCACCAAGGAGAACCCGTTCCTCATCGAAGCGTGGGACATGCCCGAGCCGCTGCTGCCGGTGGCCATCGTGGCCAAGACCCGCACCGATGAGGACGCGTTGGCCAAGAACCTCGGTCGGCTCGTCGCCGGCGACCCGACCATGCGCCGGGAACGCAACCCGGAGACCCACCAGCTGGTGCTGTGGTGCATGGGCGAGGCGCACGCCGACGTGGTGCTCGACCGGCTGAAGGCCGGCGGCGTCGAGCTGGAGACCGAGCCGGTGCGGGTGGCGCTGCGGGAGACGTTCTCGGTGCCGTCCAAGGGCCACGGCCGCCATGTCAAGCAGTCCGGCGGGCACGGCCAGTACGCCGTCTGCGACATCGAGGTCGAGCCGCTGCCGCGGGGCAGCGGGTTCGAGTTCGTCGACCGCGTGGTCGGCGGCGCGGTGCCGAACAACTACATCCCGTCGGTGGAGAAGGGGGTACGCGCGCAGATGGAGCGCGGGCTCGTCGCCGGCTACCAGGTGGTGGACCTGCGGGTGACCCTCTTCGACGGCAAGGCGCACAGCGTCGACTCCTCCGACGCCGCGTTCCAGACCGCCGGTTCGCTGGCCCTCAAGGAGGCCGCCGAGAAGGGCCAGATGACGCTGCTCGAACCGGTCGACGACGTCACCATCCGGGTGCCCGACGGCTTCGTCGGCGCGGTGATGAGCGACATGAGCAGCCGCCGTGGCCGGGTGCTCGGCACCGAGCCTGACCCCAACGGCGCTGAGAAGACGCTGGTGCGGGCCGAGGTGCCGGCCACCGAGCTGGTCCGGTACGCGGTCGAGCTGCGCGCGATGACCTCCGGGTCGGGCACGTTCCGGCGCAGCTTCGCCCGCTACGAGCCGATGCCGGCCCACCTGGCCGACCAGGTCCGCAAGGAGCACGCCGCCCGCAGCTGAGCCGGTCGGGCCCTCGCCTCGCTGGCCAGCGCCCGGCATTGTCGTCCGCCCCGTCTGGCATCGGCACTGGTGCCGGGCGGGGCGGCTCGCCGCCGGGCGGCACCGTCAGCGCTTGGTGGCCCGGCTGGTGCGCGCGCGCCGCATCGGCGCGGGCGGCGCGGGCGGGGCGACCTCGGCCCAGGCCTTGGCCAACAGGGTGCGGGTGTCGGCGAGCAGTTGCGGCATGACCTTGGTCTGGCCGACCACCGTCATGAAGTTGGTGTCTCCGCCCCATCGGGGCACCACGTGCTGATGCAGGTGAGCCGCGATGCCGGCACCGGCCGCGCCGCCCTGGTTCATGCCGAGGTTGAACCCGTGTGCATTGCTGACGTGGCGCACCGTGCGCATCGCGGTCTGGGTGAACTCGGCCAGCTCGACCGTCTCGTCGGCGGTCAGGTCGGTGTAGTCGGCGACGTGGCGGTACGGGCAGACCATCAGGTGCCCCGGGTTGTACGGGTAGAGATTGAGCACCGCGTAGACGGTACGGCCACGGGCGAGCACCAGACCGTCCTCGTCGGGGCGTTGCGGTGCGTGGCAGAACGGGCAACCCGACGGCCGCTCGTAACCGCCGGCCGTCGTGGCCACCCCGGTCACGTAGGCCAGCCGATGCGGCGTCCACAGCCGCTGCAGCCCATCGGGCGGGCCTAGCTCAGCTGGGCCGTGCTCGGGTTCACGCTTGCGGCCGGCCACCTTGTGATCCTACGGGCGGAGCCGACCGGACGCCCGGGCGCGGGCCGTGCGGTGGCGACTCCCCTCGCTCGCGACGGCGCTGGCGCCGGCGTCCGCTCCACAAAGGACTCAAGGTACCGACGTGCGCCTCGCACACCGGGATGCGGCCGCCGCCCCCGCCGGCAATCCGCCGAAGATCGTTTGACGTGCCGGCCAGTCGGCTCTACAATTAGACCGTTTTTGGCACAATGTCACCCTCGCGGCCATGACACCCGCTCCGGGTCATGCTAGGTTGTCGGCCGTCGTTTCTGAGGTCGGACGCCCAAAGGAGTTCCGTTGCGGTTAATGATGATCCATGCCGACCAGTTCTCCTTTAAGGTAACGGACGAAACGAACGTAGCCGGATTCGCGGGTGCCCTGGGCATTGGTGCGGACCACGCCAGAATCGAGGGGGTCCTGGTCGCGTTCATCGCGGTCGAAAAGGCCGATGAGTCCGGCCCGGCCGACGTCTCGGAGCAGGCGGCGAATCAGATCCGGCAGACTGCCCAAAAGGTCGGCGCCGAGCGAGTCATGGTCTACCCTTATGCGCACCTTTCCAGCGATCTCGCC
>JBLNGJ010000098.1:0-6363 GCA_050264675.1 Micromonosporaceae bacterium | reverse complement strand
ACCGTCCAGGGCCGCATTACGTGCACTGGCGCGGGCTGCCCGATCGTGCTCCCGTAGCTGACCGGGTCCCCGTCGGGCCCGGGGGCACACGCCCAGGGGCGACCGGGGGGCCCGGGCGGCGGGTGGGGCCCCCCCCCCGGGGGGGGCCACCAGCCGCCCCCCGGGGCCCCCCGGGGGCCCGGGGGTTGTGCCCCCGGGGCCGACGGGGACCCGGTCAGCTACGGGAGCACGATCGGGCAGCCCGCGCCAGTGCACGTAATGCGGCCCTGGACGGTCGGGCTGATCGGTGTGTGGGCCGCGATGTAGTCGGCCGCGACCTGGTCCATCAGGTCCAGCGTGGACATCCGGCTGGCGAAGTTGGGGTAGCCGTCTCCTCCGTTGGCCATGAAGTCGTTCTCGAGGATCGTGTACGTGGCGCCGGCGGTCAGGTCGACCGGCGCCCCGGTGCAGGCACCGCCGGCCACCTGCCGAACCGCGCCGGTCACCCGACTGCCGGCCGGAGCGGTGATGTCGTAGGTGAAGCAGAGACCGGACACCTGCGGGAACCGGCCATCGACGGCCGGCATGCGCGAGACGCCGTTCTCCAGCATCGTCTTCAGCTCGGCCCCGTTGACCTGCAGGGTGACGACGATGTTGCCGAAGGGCAGCACCGCGAACGACTGGCCCCGGGTGATCAGGAACGGCGGCGGCACGTAGGCCGAGCAGAAGTCGCCAGCTATGTCTGAGGTCGGGCAGGTCAGGTCGGCCCGCAAGCCACCGGAGTTGGTGATCGCGAACTCCGCCCCGTACGTGGTACGCAGGGCGTCCGTCACGACGTTGCCGATGAGCGACTCACAGGTTCGGCCGACGCCGTTGCCACACGCATCCGCCCGGGGCACGAACACGGTCGAGTTGCCGATCACCGCGTTGAAGATCGGTGCGAGCTGCGCGTTGAGGAAGTCGAGCTGCGCCTGGATGGCCGGGTCGGCGGTGACGCCGATGTTCCACGGCTTGTGGTAGTCGGCCGTCTTGTACACCACGTCCTCGTCGTCGTTGACCACGATCCGGATCCGGGTAAACCGGATGCCCTTGCCGCGGTTCTCCGTGACGAGCACACCGTTGGGCCGAACCGCATTGACCTGGAGGTCATTGTGGTCACCGATCACCACATCGACGCCGTCGACCGCGTCGGCGATGTCGATGAGCTTGCCGGCGGGCTGGGTCACGGTGCCACTACTAGCCCCTTCATGACCGAGGGCGATGATGACGTCGGCGTGCTGGTGGCGCAGGCGATCGGTCTCGGCATTGACCGCCGGGATGACCGGATGCACCTCGAAGGGCCCGAGCCGGCCCGGGAAGAGCAGATCAGGTGCGTCCTCTGTGGTGAATCCGACCACGCCCACCTTGACCCCGGATCGGGTGAAGGTGGTGGACTTCGACCACTCGGCCGGCGTCTGCCCGTTCGGGAAGACCACATTGGACGAGATCATGGGGAAGTTGGCCAGCGGGATGAGCTCGGTGCGCAGGAACTGCTCACCGCGGTCGAAGGTGTGGTTGCCGAGCCCTTCGGCGTCGATCCCCATCATGTTCATGATCGGTGGTGTCGGCTTGTCCTGGAACGCGTTGGAGATAGGCGGCGTCGCTCCGCCGAACGAGTCGCCGCCGGTCAGGTCGATCGTCGGCGTCGACGCCTCGGCCCGGTACGCGTCGAACCAGGGCTTGATGAACGCCGCACCGCCGAGCGGGAAGACCGGGTTGGCTGCACCGCCGCCAACGAGGTCGTCAGACGCCTCGGTCAGCGGGGTCAACTGGGCATGCCAGTCACTGATGTTGAGGACCGTGATCTCCCGCAGTTCGTCGCCGCCCTTGACGACCGGGTAGAGGATCCGGCCGCGGGCGTTCAGCGGCCCCGGGATGCCCATGAGGAACGCCAACGTGGGCGCCACGTCGATGGCCCGCACGCCGGGGATCGGGGTCTTGTTCTTTCTGATCCCGGGTCCGCCGGCGATGAACGTCCCGTGCATATTGATGTTTCGTTCCAGGTTCACCAGGTCGGGCAAGTAGCCGTGCTGGCCGAAGAACTGCGACGGCGCAACAAGTTGCCCCGGGGTCTGAGCATCGGTCTGGTACGGCGGCCGAAACACGACCACCACGTCGCCGCTGCGGTTGGGGTGCAACGAGTCGGAGCCATCGACGTTGCGCAGCTCCTCCTTCTTGAGCACCTTGAGCACGACCTGCTGCTGACCCGGGATGTTGGGGTCGTCGAGGTTCAGGAACGCCTGGATGATCTGGTTGCGGATGGTCTCGTACTGGTTCGCTGGCACCTGCGGCGCGTTGCCGGCGGCCGGATCGCGTCCGGCCAGGTTGATATAGATCTGTGAGGTCCCGCCGGCGTGGCACTCCTTGGCCCGCGTGTCGCCCGGGGTCGTGGTGCCGGGATCGTTGGCCGCCTTGCGGCAGTTGCCGCTCTGCTCGCGTTCCTGCAGGCCGAGATCCACCAGCACCTTGCTGACGTTGACCGCCCACCATTGCGGTCCGAACCCGTGGTCGGAGGAGACGAACGTGGTCGCGTCGTCGCCGCCCATGAGGTCACGCCCGAGGGCCAACGTGGTGTCGGCCTCCTGATAGGCCGAGCGGATGAAGCCCTCGCGTGCCGCGACCCGGCCGTCCGGGATGTTGTCGTTGGTGACGTCGTCGAAGTAAGGGTTGGGGTTGCCGTCGATGTCGGCCGGCGTAACGAGGCCCATGAACTGATGGCTGAACTCGTCGGTGGTCGGCACACCCAGCAGGAGCAGGTCGGGATCGACGTTGAGGGTCTCGAAGATGTGGTGCAGGTACGCCCAGTGGGCGTCCTTCCACATGAGACCCTGCTCGACATAGGTGTCCTCGTCGACGATGCCCGCCTCAAGCGGGGCGAAGTCGGCCGCCGTCGAGGTCGGGAAGTCATGCGCCAGCGTCTCTTCGAATGCCGCCGAGCCGGCCGCACCGAGCGCGTTGTAGGAGGCGTTGACCCGCCCGACCGAGGTGAAGTAGATCCGGAACTTGGACAGATCCGGGGCGATCTCGATGGCCTTCACGAAGAGCCCCGCCGTCTGACCGGCCCGGGCGCCCACGAGCGTGACCTTGATGTCCTGCCAGCCGCCCTGGGTCAGGTTGGCCACCGCGGCCGACCCGCTCTTGCCCGCACTGGCCGGAACGAGGAGAACCCGATCGTAGTTGGTCGTCGCGTCATTGGTGGAGTCGAAGATGTAGAGGTCGAACACCCGGGTCGGGTTCACCGCGGCGAACGTCGTGATCACCGAGAGCTGCTGCTCCTGCGCCGGGCTGTAGGAGGTCGGTACGTTCGTCCAGCCGGTGGCCGGGGCGAGATTGACCCGCTGGTAGTCGACACCGAACGCGTTCGCCCCGGCGGGTTGACCGGGAAGGTCGTAGTTGAGCAGGATGCCGCGGCGGGAGAAGAAGCTGCGGAAGTCGACGACCGGCCCCTGCAGCGCCGGGACGAGCGAGCGTGCGCCCACCCACTCCACCGCGGCCACCGACTTGCCGGCCCGCTCGGCCGCCTGCGCGATGTGGTCGGCCTGGAGGATTCCGGTCGCAGCGAAGCTCGTCGAGTTGTTGAAGTTCCCCTCGCCGGTGCGGTGGAACGTGTTGTTCGTCGAACCGTGTTCACCGGGCCAGGTGCCGGTGCCGAGCGTTGCCCATCCGACACCAGTGTTGGGCGGGAATCCCTGCGTCAGGCCGTTCTGCCCCTTGACGCCGTTCTTGATCAGGTTGTCCATCGTCGGCATCGCGCCCTCGGCCGCGTACCGGTCGACGAGGTCGGGTCTCATGCCGTCGGAGGCGAACATCACCACCTTGTCGGCCCGCGGCTTCGGGCCGGCCGTCGCGCTGGCCGCGCCGGCCAACAGGGAAATGGGTACTACGGTGGCGATAGTCGTGCAAAAGACTACGGCGATTCGGGACCAGTGTGGACGGCGCCGATTCATCGCAAGAACCCCCTCACGCGCGTCATTGCGGCCGGACAAGCGACCACGTCGTGCAGATCACCTAACGATCCGGAGTGCCAGATGATCTGCTACCTCGAGCAGAAGTCTGGTCTGATCTGCGGATGCTATCGGCTGATGCGCCGACCTGCATAGATTGCGTACGGGTTGACACTTCCGATCGAACCGGCCAAAACCCTGCGCATCGCTCGTGTCGGAGCCGGGCGGGTCGGCCGGCCCTTGGAACGGTCCGTCTCGGCCCTGGCACGTAGGGTCGGTGTATGAGCGATCGCTACCGCGCCTTCGCGGAGTCGGCCGCGGGTCGCGCGATCGTGACGCGCCTTGGCCTGCCCGATCCGGTCCGGCTGCGCAAATATCAGCCGGGTGAACCACTCGTGGCGGCGCCCGTGCTGCTCGGTGGCGGCGACCGGCTACGCGATCGAATGGCCGAGGTACTCACCGACGCCGGTGTGGTGGTGGTCGACAGCGGTGCTGACCTCGCAGCGCTGGTGTACGACGCAACTGCGCTGCGCGACCCGGCCGCGCTGCGCGCGCTCCTCGACTTCTTCCATCGGACCGCCGGCGCATTGGCGATGTTCGGACGGGTTGTCGTCTTTGGCACGCCGCCGCGGGAGTGCCGGACACCGGCCGAGGCCGCGGCCCAGCAGGCGCTGACCGGGTTCGTCGGGTCAGTGGCGAGGGAGCTCGGTCGGGGAACGACGGCCCAACTCGTCTACGTGTCCCCCGACGCCGAGGACATGACTGAATCGACGCTTCGGTTCCTGCTCTCGGCCCAGTCGGCCTGCGTGTCGGGTCAGACCATCCAGATTGCGCAAGGTGTGCCGCCAGTATCTACGGACTGGACGCGCCCACTGGCCGGGAAGGTCGCCCTCGTCACCGGTGCCTCGCGCGGTATCGGCGCCTCCATCGCCACCGTGCTCGCCCGCGACGGCGCGCACGTCGTTTGTGTCGACCTCCCTGCCACAGGTGAGGCTCTCGCCGTCGTCGCCAACGAGATCGGCGGTACGGCGTTTCACGTCGACCTCGCCAGCGCCGCGGCGCCTCGCCTGATTGCGGATGAGTTGACCTCTCGACACGGTGGCGTTGACACGATCGTGTACCACGCCGGGACCGACCACGACGTGAGGCTGGGCCGGATGACCGCCACACAGTGGGACACGGTCCTCGATGAGAACCTCGCCGCCCCGGAACGGGTAAACGCAGTGCTGGTTGGGGGGAAACTCCTCCGCACGGGCGGTCGCATCGTCTTCGTCCTGGCAACGAACGGGACCGCTGCCCCTCGGGGCCGGGCCAGCTACGCGATCAGCGAAGCCGGCGTGCTGGGCCTCGTCGAGGCGCAGGCCCGCACGCTGGCCAAGCACAGTGTGACCGTCAACGCGGTGATGCCCGGGTCCATCGAGGCTCTCCTGACGGCAGCGATGCCAGCGCTCACACGTGAAATCGCTCGACACCTCAACAATCTGACCCGGGGCGGCCTGACCCAGGGCGGCCTGACCCAGGGCGGCCTGCCGGCGGACGTCGCCGAGGCCGTCGGCTGGCTGGCATCACCCGCATCCGGTGGCGTGACCGGTAACGTGATCCGAGTCCGTGGCTAGTTCCCGCTAGCGGCAATATCGCTGACGGCCGGAATGACCGCCGGAACCGGCCCGCGGCCGGACACTCCGCAACTGCAGTCCGGCGGCCAAGTTGCGCAGTGCCGTGGCAGAATGCCGGTTGAGGTCGCGTGCGAGTCCGAGGGGTCCTGATGAGCAACTGGAACGACAACGTCATCGAGGAGTTCCGGGCCAACGCCGGACAGGTGGGCGGCCAGTTCGCCGGTGCGCCGCTGTTGCTCCTCCACACTGTGGGCGTCCGCAGTGGCCAGTCCCGGGTCAACCCGATGATGTACCAGAAGGTCGACGACGGCTACGCGGTCTTCGCGTCCAAGGGCGGTGCCCCTACCAACCCCGACTGGTACCACAACCTGCTCGCGCATCCGCGGGTGCGCGCGGAGATCGGCACGCAGACGGTCGACCTGGTCGCTCGTGTGGCCACCGGGGAGGAACGCGAACGCATCTGGACCGCGCAGAAGGCCGCCTACCCGGGCTTCGCCGACTACGAGCGCAAGACCCCCCGACAAATCCCGGTCGTCGTGCTGGAGCCCAGGCCGTAACCGGCGGGTTGGTGCGAGCCCTGGTATGACGTTGACGACCCGGATGCTGACACCGCTGACCTCGGCTTGCCACCCGCGTTCCGCAGGTGATGCACCGCGGCTACGGCCGGCAAGGGGCTGAGGGCCGCTGTGCCCCAGCCCCGTGTGCCGCGGTCCAACGGGGTGGTCTCGGGTGCGGGGCCAAGGTCGGGGCCGGGCGCGGCCTCTTATGGCAGGTCGGAGAATGTC
>JBLNGJ010000097.1:0-10562 GCA_050264675.1 Micromonosporaceae bacterium | reverse complement strand
GATGCTGGTCCAGGCGTGGCTCTACTACACCGCCGGCCGCCCGCTGCTCGGTGGCGGCGGGGCCCGACTGGGTACCATGAGCTGAACCCAGGGGAGCCGTGGCCAAGCCCCAGCGCCCTATCAGAAAACGTCCGCTGTCAGTCTGACCTTCGAAATCTTGGATGAAACAGGGGCCTCCAGGCCCGCAAATCATCCAAGATTTCGAAGGGGAGGATCAGTCCGGCGCGAGGATCTCCTGCGCCGGATCGTTACCAAGGACCCACCGGACGATTGCGACCGCCACCGCCTCTGGCGCCACCGCGCCGATCGCGCTCGTGGGGCCGTTCGTCATTGCGGTCAGCATCCGAGGTGGCCGGATGGTCACAACACGCAGGTTGAGGTGCTTCCGGCAGTACCCGGCCAGGGCCTCGACCGCGCCCTTTGCCGCGACGTAGTACGGCCACGACGCTGGCGGATCGGCGGCGAACGACGACGAGATGAACGCCAGCCAGCCCCCCGGCGCGACATGCGGCAGTACCCCTACGAGGGGGTAAAGCGTCATGGCCACGCTCTCCTCGAGGTAGGCCAGCGCGGCCGGCACGGCTTCGCTGCGCAGCGGCAGGGCCTGCGGCGGCGGCGCGGCGCAAAGCGCCACCCCGTCGAGCATCCCGGCCGCGCCGCTGATCTGCTCGATCGCGTCACGCGTGGCCACCGCGTCAGCCGCGTCGAAGCGGACGGGGCGGATGCGCTCGGTGCCGAACTCCTGCCGCAGTTCCCCGGCCGCCCCGGCACTGCGGGCGTAGCCGGCCCAGACGGTCGCGCCCTGGGTGGCCAGCGCGCCAGCCATCGCCGCCCCCAGGCCACGGCTCGCGCCGACGACGAGCACGTGGCGCCCGCTCAGCGCGGCCGACTGCGGAAGCCGGCCCAGGAGTGCATCTCGACGCGGGCCTGGTATGCCGGGACGCATGAAGGCTCGCAGCCGCAGGTGCGCCGACGCCGCGCCGTAGCCGAAGCGCGCCCGCACCTCCATCAGTCCGGTTGCGGGCTGCTGCGGGCCCGGGATGGCGTCGAGGCCGGCCGGGACGGGTGCGTCCGAACGCTCGATGTGCGCGGAGGCGAACAGCGAGTCGGCGCCCGGAACCAACATCCCCACCGTGTAGCTCGCCGCGGCCAGCCAGGCGAGTAGCGCGTCAGGAATGTTTCCGGCGCCAAGTTGCGTGGCCAGTTCACGCAGGCCCGCGACGTCCGGTGCGTACGCGTCACCGTAGTCGGTGTCCGGCGCGGCTTCGAGCCCGGCGAGCGTCAGTCGCCGCGGCTCACTCCGGCACGCCCTCGGCCAGCGCGGCACCGGCGGGAGCACAGTGTCGCCCACCTCGAGCGTGACCCGGGTGGATAGCTGGCCGCGAGACCACGCCTCCACAGCCACCCGCCCGGGAAGGGGCGAGCCACCTCGTACCGTCAGGTCGTCGCCGGGGAACACGGGCTGGGCGAAACTCAGGTCGAGCGACCGCGTGCGGCTCAGCGTCGCCGGGTCGACGTCGCCGAGCGCGACAATCGCAACAAGCACCCCGTGCGCGACACATCCGCCGTACATCGTCCGGCGAGCGAAATCCGCGTCAACGTGCAGCGGGTTCGCGTCGCCGCTCACGGTCGCAAAACGGTGGACGTGCTCGTCGCCGAGACGCACTGTGGTCATGCGGCCCTCACGGCCATCTCCGCCGCCTCGATCAGCGCGCCGACCGTCGTGCGGCTGGTCAGGATGTCCTCGGGCATCCGGATCCCGAGCGCCTGCTCAATCTCGAACACGAGCTGCACATGCGCGAGGGAGCCCCACGCGTTGACGTCTGCGGGCGTCGTCTCGGCCCCCCGGATCGGTGGCTCTCCGACAACCCGAGTGAACGCCTCCGTTATCACCGTCATGATCGCGCTCACTGCTGCACCGTCCTTTCGCTGGATCCCGCGTTGGCGATATGCCGTGTCGCGAGCTTGTCGAGAGCCGCAAGCGGCAGGCTGTAGCGCTGCTCGCCATGTGCCGTGCCCTGTGGGGAAAACCCGAGCTGTGGGTACAGGTCGGCGACCAGCGTGTTGCGGTCGGTCGCCCGGTAACAGCCGACAAGCGTCGTGCAGCCACGTTCGGCCGCCGCGCGGCCCAGCTCGCTGAGCAGCAGCCGTTCCGCGGTGCGGCCGATCACGCGGCAGCTCAGCAGCAACGTGTCCACCACCGCCTCATCCCCGCGCAGTACAGCAAAACCCACACCGACGATCCCGTGGTCGGCCAACCTGTCCCGCAGCGACAGCGACAGGCAGACCCAGCGCGGATCGGCGGCCAGCGCGGCCACCTCCGGTGCCGTGCGCCGCCGGGTCGTGAGGTTGAACTGGTTCGTCTTCTGCACCAACTGCGTGACCCGCGCGAGCAGCGCCTCCTCGACGGGGCGCACGCTGGCCTCCATGGCCAGGTCGTCGAGGAAGTCATCCAGCGACGCCACTCGCTCGCGCAGCACCGCGGCGGCACGCAGGCCGGCATACGACGCATTGCGCTGCCGGTCGGCCGCAGTCAGTCGCCCAGGCTCAAGGGTGGGCCGGCCGGCTAGGGCGGCCACGTAATCAGACGGGTTCGGCGGGAGGTCGATGACGTCGACCTGCGGGAGCGCACGACGGACCTCAAGGCGCTCCGCGGGATTGTCATCGGCGAAGGCCAGGCTGTCCAGGCCGAGCGACAGCCGCAAGGCCACCTCGCGCAGTTGCTCAGACTTGGGCCGCCAGTCAGCCACCACGGCCGCCAGGTGCTCGGGCCGCAGGCGCATCCCCGGCACCCCGGCGATCGCGCGGTGGGCCAGGTCCGCGTCGTTCTTGGTGGCCACGGCAAGCGCGATCCCCCGCCGGTGCAGCATCAGCAGGTATTCCTGGAAGGCCGCGAACGCCTCGCCCCGCGGTGAGGCGGTCAGTCCCACGCCGTCAATGCCGTCCTCCCCGACGACCCCGTCCCAGAGCGTGTTATCCAGGTCGACCACCACGCACCGCCGGCTCAGCCCCTGATCGGCGGCGAGCGCGGCCGCGGTGGCGCGGGCCGCCGCCGGTAGTGCGGCGAGTGAGACGGCCTGGCGGGCCGCGAACCAGTACCGGTCGTCACGCCAGCCCCGGAGCCCGTGCTCGGCCGCGAGCCGCTCGCAGTCCACGAGCACGACATCACCGCTGGCCCGCAGCCTGGCGTTGACCTGCGCGACGATCGCCGACAGACTCTCCGGAAACCGGAGCGCGGCGGTGCCGAGAGGATCGGCCGCAGGCGGCGCGAACAGGTATTGACATACCCCGATCCGAGCGCTTCGCGCGGCATCCCACAGCCGGGTCCATCGCTGGACGGCGCCGGCCACCACCTCGTCCGGTTTCCGTTCAGGCTGCTCGCCACGGGCGAGGTCATCCGTGCTGGGCACGAGCAGCACGTAGTCAGGGGGCTCGCGGCGGGTCGGTGAACGGGTGTCGAGCAGCTCTTGCTCAAGCTGGCCGTATGGCGCCTGCGTGACCTCAAGGCCGAGCCCCGCGGCCAGGCCAGCCGCCGGCAGCAGCTCGGCCAGCAGGTCACTGGTCGACGTGGCCAGCACGCGCACCCGGATAGTGCGGCGGACATGGGGTCTGAAGGCCTCGGGGTAACGCCCGAGCTCGGCCATCGCGCGCCGCCAGACCCCCGGCTCCACTGTGGACCGTAGCGCCGCGACCAGCTCGGACGCATCCTGCGGGCCGAACGTTGCCGACATTTCGGGGATCATGACACCGCCCGCCGGGTGCGGCCGGCGCCCCACCGACCCTCGGCGTCGGCCACCGCCCAGGCGGCGATCATGCGATGGGCGAGGGAGGCGAGGGAGGCGATGGCGGCCCGATCGGCCGAGTGGCTGTCGACGTCATGTGTGGTTCCTTGCGGGTGAGATGTAGGGGTGTCGAGGTTCGAGCTTTCACGAGCCGGCCGCCGCACCATGTTCGAAGTTAAGAAATCGTCGCCCCGAGTCCCAACACCCGATCGGCAACCATCCTTGCCGGAAAGAGTCCCGACCGGCATCTCCGATGTTGCGAAAACGGACACGCTCACGGCTGCGACAGGACGAGCAACGACCAAGGTGACACCGAAAGCGTCGTGATGAAGAGAATGCGAGGACCGACCCATGAAGAATGCGACGCATGTTCTTTCATGACGACAGCCGAATATGCCGAGCATACGGAGAATGGATTCGCCCTGGCCCACATCTGCGCGCCTGATCAGCAAGCACTCGAAAAGATGCGGGCACATCGCGCTGGATGTCAGTGTCTGGTGAATCAGGCTAGGAGATTGAGTGCGAGTCAACGACATCTACGTGGCCGGAGTGGCCAGCTGGCTTCCGCCACGGGAGCCGATCGGGCAGGGCCGGTACCCGCCGGGAGTGCAGGATGAGTACGGCTGGGAGTCCGCGTCCGTGGCCGCGGCCGATGAGACCGTGGTCGGCATGGCGGTTCGAGCGGGGCGGCTCGCCCTGACCCGTTCGGGCGTCGACCCGGCCGAGGTGTCACAGCTGCTTCACGCGCACACGTGGTTCCAGGGCCTCGACCTGTGGACCGCCTCCTCCTACATCCACCACGCGCTGCTGGGGGAGAACCGGATCGCGCAGGCGATCGACCTGAACCAACAGTGCCCGGGCGGGGTGTCCGCGCTGCAGCTCGCGGCGGACCACCTGATCGCCGATCCGGGCCGCCGCGCGGCGATCGTCACCACCGCGGACCGGTTCTCGCTGCCCGGTCTCGACCGCTGGCACACCGAGGGCCCGGAGTTCATCCTCGGGGACGGCGCGGCCGCACTCGTGCTGGCGCGGGGCCGGGGGTTCGCCCGGCTGCTCGCAGTCAGGTCCGTCGCGGACACGACCCTGGAACCGATGTACCGGGCCGACAGTGAGTTCACGCTGTTCAGCCTCGCGTCGCAGGGCCCGTTCGACGCACACGCGCGCTCGGCCGCGTTCAAGCAACAGATGGATCTCGACGAGGTGATCGCCCGGCTCAACCGGGGCCATGCCGATGCGGTGCACGGGCTGCTCGACGAGGCCGGGCTGACGATCAGCGACGTGAGCCGGTTCATCTTCCCCAACGTCGGGCTCAGCCTGCTCATCGAATTGGTAAAACCACTCGGCATCGATGTGTCCCAGACCGCGTGGGAACTGGGCCGCACCACCGGTCACGTCGGCGCCGCCGACCCGATCAACGGGCTGACCTACCTGCTCGAGCAAAAACAGCTCTCCGTAGGCGAACGGGTCATGCTGGTCGGCATCGGGTCCGGATTCAACTGGGCCAGCGCGCTGGTGGAGTGCGTCGAAATACCGGACTGGGCCCCGGCCGCCTGAGCCCGCGACCGGCCCCGGCACTCCATAACCGCGCGACCACATGACGCCGGATGTCAATGAAGCAGCGACGACAGCCCAGGAGATTTCAGTGCGATTCACCGACATCTACGTGGCCGGGGTGGCTAGCTGGCTTCCGGCACGCGAGCCGATCGGGCAGGGCCGGTACGCACCTGGGGTGCAGGATGAGTACGGCTGGGAGTCCGCGGCCGTGGCCGACGGCAACGAGACCGTGGCCGGCATGGCGGTTCGGGCCGGGCGGCTCGCCCTGACCCGTTCGGGCGTCGACCCGGCCGAGGTGTCGCAACTGCTTCACGCGCACACGTGGTTCCAGGGCCTTGACCTGTGGGTGGCCGCTTCATATATCCACCACGCGCTGCTGGGGGAGAACCGGAACGTGCAGGCGATCGATCTGAATCAGCAGAGCGCGGGCGCGGTGTCCGCGTTGCGGCTCGCGGCGGACCACCTGATCGCCGATCCGGGCCGCCGCGCGGCGATCGTCACCACCGCGGACCGGTTCTCGCTGCCCGGTCTCGACCGCTGGCACACCGAGGGCCCGCGCTTCATCTTCGGGGACGGCGCGGCCGCACTCGTGCTGGCGCGGGGCCGGGGGTTCGCCCGGCTGCTCGCAGTCAAGTCGGTGGCGGACACGACCCTGGAACCGATGTACCGGGGCAACAGTGAGTTCACGCTGTTCAGCCCCGCGTCGCAGCACCGGATCGACATGCACGCACGCAAGGCCGCCTTCCTGCGGCAGAAGGGCGACGTCCGCGAGGTGGCCAGTCGGCTCAACCGGGGTCACGCCGATGCGGTGCACGGGCTGCTCGACGAGGCCGGGCTGACGATCAGCGACGTGAGCCGGTTCATCTTCCCCAACTTCGGGCTCCGCATGCTCGTCGAATTGGTAAAACCACTCGGCATCGATGTGTCCCAGACCGCGTGGGAACTGGGCCGCACCACCGGTCACGTCGGCGCCGCCGATCCGATCAACGGGCTGACCTACCTGCTCGAGCAAGGGCAGCTCTCCGTAGGCGAGCGGGTCATGCTGGTTGGCATCGGAGCCGGATTCTATTGGGCCAGCGCGCTGGTGGAGTGCGTCGAAATACCGGACTGGGCCCCGGCCGCCTGAGTACCCGCTGGCTGCGGTGGTCATGTTCCCCGCAGGCGAAGCCAGATCACGTCAGTCGTGTGGTCGACGAGCACACGTCGGACCTCGCCTCAATGGGCTGGGAGGATGTCCAGCACGACTTCGTCGGCGACGATCGCGGGATCGATGCGCATGACAGCGTAGCCGCCGACTGCTCCGGCGCCGAAGGCCGGTGCGAAGATCCGGGTCGGGCGGGTGATCACGCCATCGCGTATCGCGTCGTAGATCGCGATGGGGATGCTCGCCGAGGACACGTTGCCCATCGTCTGGATGTTGAAGTACAGCTGTTCGGGGCAGAGCCCGGCCTCGCCGGCCAGGCTGAGGAACATCGTCTTGTTGGCCTGGTGCGGGACGACGAGCTCGATGCCGTCCAACAGCGTCCGCTCGGGGTCCTTCGGATCGGGCTGGGCGCTGAGTTCTCCGAGCATCTGCGTCAGGTAGCGCCGCACGAGCGATTCGACATCGGGGCCATACATGGTGAGATCACCGTCGAACTCCTGGTTGGGCCCGATGATCGAGTTGACCTCGCGGTGTGGGCCGCTCGCGTACGTCTGAACGACCTCCACGTCCCCGGCCACGCCGGGCGCGGTCGGCGCGATGACCATGGCCGCGGCGGCGTCACCGAAAATCATCCGTGAGGTCCGAACGCTGCCGATCTTGTCGGAAAACTTCTCCACGCAGACCAGCACGACGGGACGCTGGACCTCCTGCAGCAGCCGGATCGCCTCGGCCAGTCCGTACGGCAGGCCCGCGCAGGCGGCGATCAGGTCCACCGAGGCATGCGTCTGCCACAGGCCGAGCTCGCCGGACAACCAGCACGCCATGGGCGGAATCAGCCGGCTGCTCGAGCTGGTGCTGACCAGGACCGCACCGATCTCCTCAGGCCCGCGGCCGGACTTCGCCAGCGCCGCCCGCGCCGCCAGCAGCCCCAGTTGCTCCGGCTCCCGGCTGGTGTAGCGGCGCTGCTGGATCCCGGTCTTCGCGGCGATCTCCTCGGCACTCATCGGCGACCAGGAAAGACTCGCGTTCCGGACGACGTCGGTGTTGCCGCAGACGTGCTCGCCACGCACGACCGCCAACGCCTCCAGGGCCGGCTGGATCGCGAACGCTTCCCGCACCCGAACCGGCTGGTAGGGCGCGACGGGAGCAACCACCTCAGCGAACCGCTGCGCGGCCGGGGCGGTCATGCCCGCACTGGCCGGGCCGGCGGAACCTGAGCGCCTGACCCGGTCGATGAAGGCCATCACGTCCCGGTTGCGCGGGTGAAGGGCGACCACGAAGTCGTCATCGCCGATCTGGTCCGGGCCCCGCAACTCGGTGCCCGACCGGTCCCATGGGTACTGGTTGTGCAACACCATCGCCCACCGCATCAGCGCCTCCAACTCGGGCACGTCCTCGTGGGCATCGAGGATGTCCTCGACACGGAACACCGGGTAGTCCGGGTCGTACTCGGGGCTGACGAAAGTCAGCGCGTCGGGTTGCTTCATGAACTCGGCCACCGTGGGCTTGATCGCCGGCAGCCCGGCGCCATTGTGCAGCTTGGTGCGGAATACGTCGAACAGCAGCGCGAACACCCGGTCCTCGGCCTCGATATCCCAGGTCGGCGGCAACTGATGGAAAGCCCGCTCGACCGCGGCGACCGTCCGCTCGCGGTCCGGCCATGGGGTCACCAGAGGCAAGAACACGTCACCGCGCCGCTTGGGCAGGTCACGCCAGCGCGTCGGTCGCTTGTCAAACATGGTAATGGAATAGCGGCTGACCCAGAACAGGTTCTGGCCCAGGTCCCGCAGCAGATCAAACCGCCGCGAGTAGGCACCCGATTCGACCCGGGCCAGCAGTTCGGTGCCCGTCGGGGCCTTCGCCTCGAAATCCCGGCGGATTACCGCGGTAAACTGGTCTAGCGTCTCCAGGATCGAGAAGTCCAGGTCAACATGGAAATTGGCCGGGAAGACCAGTCGGCCATGTCGGTTGATCACGAATGGTTTCATGTGTTATCCCTCGCCTGTCCTGCGGGTGACGGGATTGACAGATAGCTGCGCGATCAACTCGAGCGAGTGGCCTGGCGCTACATATACAGGCCGCCGTTGACGGCGTAGGCCTGGCCGGTGATGTAGGCCGATTCCGGGTCGACGAGGAACTCCACCACCCGGGCGACCTCATCGGGGTCGCCGGGCCGACCGATCGGGATCCTGGCGAGGATCTTCTCCAGCGCCGCCACCGGGATGCCCGCGCTCATGTCGGTGCTGATGAGTCCGGGGATGACCGTGTTGACGGTGATGTTCTTTCCCGCAGTCTCCCGAGCCAGGCTCATGGTCAGCCCGAACATCCCGGATTTGGCCGCGGCGTAGTTGGCCTGGCCGAACCCGCCGGCCGAGCCCACGGTCGAGGAGATATTGACGATCCGCCCATAACCCCGGTCCAGCATCTGCTGCAGCAAGGCGCGAGACAGGTAGAACGCGCCGGACAGGTTCACCCGGATGACCTCGTCCCACTCGGCCGGGGTCATCTTGCGCACGGTCTTGTCCATGGTGATGGCGGCGTTGTTGACCAGGATGTCCAGATGCCCGTGCTGCTCAAGGACCTCACCGCTGACCCGGGCGCAGTCGTCGACAGAGCCGACGTCGCCCTGGTGGACGGTGACTCCGTGGTCGGCGTACTTGTCACGGAACTGCCGGGCCGCCTCGGCGTTCGCCGAGTAGCCGGCCGCGACCGTAACGCCGCGGGCGATCAGCCGGTTGCTGATCGCCAGGCCGATGCCGCGGGTCCCTCCGGTTACCAGCGCGACCTGCCCGCTCATGTCCGCCATGACGATTACCTCAATCTCGTTTGTACGGCCGAGCCAGCCGGATGCTCCCCGTCCTGATCCGCCAGCCCCGGACAGGCTTGGCATCGCTCAGATGTACAGCGTGTTCGGCTCAAGGCCGCACAAGATCCGGCCGTGCAGTTCGCTGTTGGTTGCGGGGTGCATCAGCGCGTGCATGTTGATCGCATGCAGGTCGCGCGCGATCCGCTGGATCGGCACGTCGGTGTAGATCGAGGAGCCGCCGCTGGCGAGGTTGAGGATGTCGGCCGCCTCCTTGGCCAGCTCGCAGGCCCGGCCCATATCGGCCCGAGCCAGCCCACGGTCGCCGATCGTCCACGGGCTGCCGTCCTCGCCCTTGGCGTCGAGCCTGCGGCCGAGGCGGTGCGCGTGGAACGTGGCCTCATCGATCAGCATCGCCGCCTCGCTGACCCGCAGATGCGTCACCGGCGCCTCGTGCTGGTTCTCGTACGAGGTGTAGGTGATCTTCCTGCCGGGCAGCCGCTCGAAGAACTCCTCCTTCGCGGCGGCGGCCAGGCCGACCACGGTGCCGATCGACAGCGCCGCGGCCGTCGGCAGTAGCGGGGTGCGGTAGACCGGCGAGGCGGCGTTGGCCCGCGAGGCGTACTGCTCGGCCAGCACCAGCGGCAACGGCAGGATCCGCTGCTGCGGGACGAACACCTGCTGGGCGACGGTGGTGACGCTGCCACTGCCGCACAGCCCGGAGGTGTGCCAGTCATCGACGATCTGCAGGTCGCTCATCGGGACGACGGTCATGATCGGCCAGAAGCTGACGTCGGGCCCCGGCGCCGGCGCGACGGCGACGATCACCTGCCACTGGCTGTGCAGTGCGCCGCTGATGAAGCCCCACTTGCCGGTCAGCACCATGCCGCCGTCCACGGGGACACACATGCCGGTCGGGCTCAGCGTCCCGCACAGCCGGGTGCCGGGGTTGGCGAAGACCTCGTCCTGGACCTCGTCGGGCAGCAGGCACGCCATCCAGGTCGTGATCGCGTTGACGCCGGCGACCCAGGCCGCGGAGCCGTCGCCCTTGGCGACCTCGCCGAGCACGTCAATGACCGTGCGGGCGCTGCTCTCGAGGCCGCCGTACCGCGTCGGCACCCGCAGGCGGAACACGCCGGCGTCGGCGAGTGCCTCCAGGGTCTCGTCGTGCAAACGGCGGTTCTGCTCGCTCCACACGGCATGCGACTTGAGCAGTGGCACCAGCTTGCCCACGTCCTGCACCAGCTCAGCGGGGCGTGACATTTCAGTGACTGTCACC
>JBLNGJ010000096.1:0-3768 GCA_050264675.1 Micromonosporaceae bacterium | reverse complement strand
GGTGCTGACTGTGCTGGGTCGGGCTGCCCCGGTGACGGTGAGCATCGTGCTGGGCGCGGCGGTGATCTATCTGCTGGTGGGTGTCTCGCTGGGCATGGTCTCGGCCATCCGAAGAGGCACGGGTTGACCTGAGGGCCAGTTGACCTGAGGGGCGGTGGCCGATCGGTGGCGACCCCGACCCGGCACGGATGGCGAGCGGCACCGCGGTTGGCTTAGCATTCGCTCGGCGTGTCGGGTCCGCTGCGCCGATCGGAGGTGGCTTCCATGGGAGAGCGGTGGCGCACGATTCTGGCCGCGGTGCTCGCCAGGCGTGATCGCTGGCTGCCGATCGCCCTGGTGGCGGTCGGGCTCTTCGCCGTCAATGGCGCATCCCGCCTGATCACCTGGAAGGGCGGCATCGTCAAGGAAGACCAGCAGATGCGCATCGGGTTCATCGCGGTGGCCGCGGTCGGCGTGCTGCTGGTCGCCGCGTCGGCGTGGTGGTCCTACCGCTACCCGCTCGGGCGCATGATCGCGGACCTGGGTCTGGCCGTCCTCATCGCCTGCGCCGCCTCGCTGATCATCGGCCCGTACCTCGGCGGCTCCCGGCCGTTCAAGGGGGGCCTGGAGTTCGTGGTGCTGCAGGCGCTGCTCTTCCTCGGCCTCGGCGCGGTCGGCATGTTTCTCGGCTTTATCGGCGTGGTTGCCTTCGGGGCCGACTGGAAGAGCCGCGGTCTCAAGGAGTACGAGCGGAGCTACCGGTCCCGTCCGCACCGGCCGGTCCGAGGCTGAGCCGGGCCGGTATCCGTCGGCTCAGGCCGGCGCGACGCGGGTCACGTATCGGTGGTGGGTGGTGAAGCCGAGCCGGGCGTAGAGGGCGATCGCCGCGGTGTTGTCCTCCTCGACCTGAAGCACCGCCCGGGTGGCGCCGAGTTCGGCCGCCCAGGCGGCCAGCGCCTGGCTCAGTCGCGTGGCCAGGCCATGCCGGCGTTGCGCGGTGGCCACGTCCACCAGGCCCAGGTGCAGCCAGCGCCCGTCGCCGACGAGTGCGCCGCGGGCGATGCCGGCCACCTGGTCCGGCGCTTCCGCCAACGCGTACGCCTCGGCAAAGCGGACCTGCGCCACCGCGGTGAGCACGTGGTCGGCGGCGGCCGGCAGTGGGCCCTTGCGCCCGGCCGCGAGGGCACGGAAGCCGGCCGAGGGTTGCCGGTGCAGTCGAACCCCGGTGGTGTCGAGCGGGCCGGCGAGCATTGCCGCGAGGTCGGCGGTCTGCACCAGCACCGGGGTACGCGCCAGCCACCCGAGATCGGCCAGCGCGCGGTCGACTTCGCGGCGCAGTGGCAGCGGTGAGGTGATCCGGGGTGGCAGACCGCGCGCGCGGTACCAGGCCGCGACGGCGGCGATCGCCTCCGGCAGCGGGCAGTCCGGCTCACCCAACGGTAGGGCGGAGTTGGCCCGGTCGGTGAAGCCGTCGGCGGCCCGCAGCATCCAGTCGCCGAGGCGCTCGTGTACGGGTGCCGGCCATGCCTCGTCGGCGACGCGCTCCAGGTGGGTGATCTCGGCGTGGCTGGGGCGGCGCGCTGGGATGCGCTTGCCGGCCACCACGTCGCGGGTGGGCACGGCGTGTTCGGTGCCGTCGGACGTACGCACGACCAACTGCTCGCCGTCGGCGACGATGAGATCGCCGAGCAGGTCGGTGTAGATGGGCCGGCCGGCCGGACTAATCTGAACAAAGTGCCGCACGACCACCCGGTGACCCACGTCGTCCTGGTCAAGCACGACCTCGTCGCCTCCCTGCTGCCGGTCTGACGAGCGGGATACTAGGCTTGGTGTCGCTTCGCGAACACTGCTAGGGGTTTCGCATCGCCCGCGAGCGCGAGATCTGTCGGAGAGGAACAGCCGGTGACCTACATCATCGCCGAGCCGTGCGTGGACCTGTTGGACCGGGCATGCGTCGAAGAGTGCCCGGTGGACTGCATTTACGAGGGCAACCGGATGCTCTACATCCACCCGGAGGAATGCGTCGACTGTGGGGCCTGTGAGCCGGTCTGCCCGGTCGAGGCCATCTTCTACGAGGACGACGTGCCCGAGCAGTGGCGCGACTACACGACCGCGAACTACGAGTTCTTCGATGACCTCGGTTCCCCCGGTGGTGCGTCCAAGATCGGCAAGATTAACAAGGACGCGACCTTCGTTGCGGCTCAGCCGCCGCGAGAGACCGCGCACTGAACACTTCGTCCGCCGCACCGCCGCGCACCGCCGTCTCGGCCGGCCTGCCGGACTTTCCCTGGGACGTGCTCGAGCCGGTGAAGGCGCGCGCGGCCGCGCACCCGGACGGCCTGGTCGACCTGTCCATCGGTACGCCGGTCGACCCGGTACCGGCGGTGGTCCAGGCCGCGCTCGCCGCCGGTGCTGACGCGCCCGGGTATCCCGCGACCGCGGGGTCGCCCGGTCTGCGCGCGGCCCTGCACGCCTACGTCGAGCGGCAGTGCGGCGCGGTGGGCCTGCCAGCCGACGCCGTGCTGCCGACCATCGGCTCCAAAGAGCTCGTGGCCGGGCTGCCGACCCAGCTCGGACTGGGGCCCGAGGACACCGTGGTGATCCCGTCCTTGTGCTACCCGACCTACGAGGTGGGCGTCCGGTTGGCCGGGGCCACCGCGCTGCGCGCCGACTCCGTGGCCGAGATCGGATCGGCGCGGGTCGCCCTGATCTGGGTGAACTCGCCGGGCAACCCGCACGGACGGGTGCTGCCGGCGGCGCACCTGCGCGAGGTGGTGTCCTGGGCCCGCGCCCGGGGTGTGCTCGTGGTCAGCGACGAGTGCTATCTCGAGCTGGGTTTCGACACCACGCCGGTCTCGGTGCTCGCGCCCGAGGTCTGCGGGGATTCGGTGGCCGGGGTGCTCGCCGTGCACTCGCTCTCCAAGCGCTCCAACCTTGCCGGCTACCGGGCCGGCTTTGTGGCCGGGGACCCGGCGGTGGTGGCCGAGCTGCTCGCCGTGCGCAAGCACGCCGGGCTGATGCTGCCGGCGCCGGTGCAGGCGGCCATGATGGCGGCGCTGGCCGATGAGTCCCACGTGGACGAACAACGCGCCCGTTACCGCGCGCGCCGGGTGCTGCTGCGGGCCGCCTTGCTCACGGCCGGCTTCACCATCGACGACTCCGAGGCCGGGCTCTACCTGTGGGCCACCCGGGGTGAGGACTGCTGGTCCACACTGGACTGGCTGGCCGACCGGGGCATTCTCGGCTCGCCGGGCGCGTTCTACGGCCCGCTGGGCCGGGCGCACGTCCGCTTCGCCCTGACCGCGACCGACGAACGGATGCGGTCGGCCGCCGCGCGACTGCGCAGCTAGCCCGCCCCGGTCCCGGCGGCCCCGCCGCCGCTGGCGGGGCACCGCGGCGGCGGTCGGGCCATTAAGCTGCGGCAACCCGCTCTGACTCCGCCGCAGGCACGACCCGTGACCGGCTCGGACCTCACCGACCCGCCCATCCGGCGCCGCCGGCCGGCGGGCTCGCGGCCGACACCCCACCCGGAGATACGGGTCCGGGCAACTTCGCGAAAAAGGCCCCTTCCGCCGCAGGCTTGAGGGCTCTTTTCGCAAAGTTGCCTGTCCCACCGAGCCGAAGATCCCGCCACACCGGAGCGGCCGGGGCGGCTGGGGGCGTGGCCGGGCTGATCGTCGCGCGGGCCGCCCTGGCGGTCGGCCTCGGCCTGGCCGGGACGGCCCTGTTCTTGGGCTACCTGCCTATGTCGAGGACCAGCCAACCAACGCCGACGGCGCCAGCCAGGCG